>NZ_LWFT01001260.1:0-863 GCF_001635105.1 Oleiphilus sp. HI0079 | reverse complement strand
TTAATCCGGGAGACAAAGAGCACCGCGTCACCAATATTTTGAAAGTAACCTCCGGTTCAACTCCAGAGGCAGCCGAATTCATCGACCAACTCTACGGCAGCATCATCACGGCAGGCACGCACAAGGCGAGCTCAATTCGTGTTGCCGAGGCTGCAAAAGTCATCGAAAACACCCAGCGTGATGTTAACATTGCCTTGGTAAACGAGCTGTCTCTGATCTTCGATAAAATGGGCATCGACACGCTTGAAGTGCTTGAAGCAGCTGGCACTAAGTGGAACTTCCTACCATTTCGCCCAGGCTTGGTTGGCGGCCATTGCATTGGCGTTGACCCTTACTATTTAACCTACAAAGCGCAGTCTATCGGATACCACCCAGAGATGATTCTTTCTGGTAGACGCATCAACGACAATATGTCAGGACATATCGCAGAAAAACTTCTTCGCCTAATGACCGAGAAAAAGATTCAAATGGTCGATGCGAACATTCTTGTCATGGGACTGACCTTCAAGGAAAACTGCCCGGATATTCGCAACACGAAAGTTGTTGACGTGATCCATGATCTTGATGAGTTCCACGCCAACATCGACATATTCGACCCTTGGGCCGATGCAGACGAAGTTGAAGCAGAATACGGTTTGAAGCTAGTATCTGAGCCTGCCAAAGGCCACTATGATGCGGTTCTTGCCTGTGTTGCGCACGATCAGATCAAGGCACTTACTTCAGCAGAGCTAAAAGCACTCTGCAAACCAAACCATGTTATTTACGATGTAAAACACATCTTCGATAAAGACGTGGTTGATGGCAGACTGTAGTAAGATCGCGATAAAGCTCGGCGCCCGATTGAGTTGTGCGCCGAGCTAACA
>NZ_LWFT01001259.1:0-664 GCF_001635105.1 Oleiphilus sp. HI0079 | reverse complement strand
TAACTTAACAGTCGCGCAAGGCTCTGCAGAAGCACCCATTGATGAACAGCTGGTGGATGCGCGTGTCGACGCTGTGCTGGCGATGAAATTGTTGCTTGAAAACGAAGTAACAAGCAAAAACATCGATATCGAAACGGAAGATGGCGTGGTCATTTTGAGTGGCTCAGTGCCAACGCAGGCGGAAGCCGATCTCGCTATAGCAATCGCCAACAATACCTCTGGCGTCGAGAAGGTTGAGAGCAAACTTGAAGTCGAAAGTTAAACCGCCGCTGTCGTGTTTATAAAAGAGAAAAATCCAATATCAGTAATCAGGAGAAACAGCATGTCTATGACAGAGAAACTAAAAAATACGCTTCATGATCAAATTGAGTCTTGGGAGAAGCAACTCGATGAACAAAAAGCGAAGCTCAAAAAAGAGTACGCAGAGCACAAAGCTGCGGACTCTAGAGAAGCGCTTTTTGAAGACAGTAAGGAAAAAATAGAGGAAAAGGTGGAGCAGCTGAAGCGAAAAATCTCTGCTGCAAAATCTCAAATAGAAGAAATGGCTGACGCTTAAAGGCTCAGCGAAGGTATCGCGGAGAATCGCCTGCATGGGGTTCTCCGCCCTTCACCTGCCCTTCACCAGCCCTTACACCAACCTGTTTCCTGCGAACGACTAAACCAA
>NZ_LWFT01001258.1:0-624 GCF_001635105.1 Oleiphilus sp. HI0079 | reverse complement strand
ATACTCTGTTCCAGGATCGGGAAGTCTCGTCGCGCAGCGTTGGCTAGACTTGAGTTTTCGCTTACGCCAAAAGCTGATGAGCTTGATGCACGCATTAAATCACCCTTCGCTATTTCTCTTGGAAGCTAAGAAGTTGAGAAAGGCTCTCTTCCCAGCGTTTTGCTAGATCTTCAATAGGGACGGCACGAACAAGTTCAAGTACGAAGCCAAGCGTTAGCATTTGCCGCGCTTGATCATCGCTCAAACCACGTGTCTTCAAATAGTACACTTCTTTCTCGTTTAGCTGGCCGATCGTTGCGCCGTGCGCACACTTTACATCGTCTGCGTAAATCTCTAACTCTGGCTTTGTGTCAATTGCGGCACTGTTTGAGAGAAGAAGGTTGCGATTGTTCATTTCGCCAAGAGTTTTCTGGGCATCCTTGTGGATATGAATTCTGCCGTTGAAAACAATGTGAGACTTATCATCAGCAATGCAGCGATAGTTTTCTTCGCTGGTGCAGTTGGAGGCGATATGTTCGATGTTCGTATGATTATCAAAATGCTGTTTTTCTTTGGTGACAACCACGCCGTTTAACTCGCAGTGCGCGCCCGGCTCGGTCATCAGTACATGCAGATCATGTCGCC
>NZ_LWFT01001257.1:0-1009 GCF_001635105.1 Oleiphilus sp. HI0079 | reverse complement strand
CTATTCAGCCCAAGCGCGCTTATTGAAACGATAAGGCTAGATACTCTGCCACGCATCGCTAGTCAGTCGGGTGGATCTTTTTCCGATTCCGAGCAAGACCTAGACTGGAAAGGGTTACCGGCAGGTTATAGTCTTGCGGAGGCTAAAACGACGTTATCCGCAAATAAAACTGCGAGCAACTCTGCGCAAGAGTTAGAATCCGAGAGCTCGTCAAACTCAGCGTCTTCTAACAATCAAAGTGCCCAAGTTTCAGACCCTAATTCGGCCGACGTTGCTATCTTAGATCTCCCCCTACCTGGCAGTATTATTGATGGATTTACGGCGGAATTTACTTGGTCAGTCAACTCTCCGTCTACGCTATCTCGCTTAGAACTCTCACAGAACAGCGACTATGATCGCCTCGCTCTACCGACTAAATGGTCCGAAAACACTGCTTATCGAATTGAGCAACAGCTTCCAGCCGGAAATTATTTTTGGCGAGTTCGAACCCTGAGTACTGGCAACGCAGAAAGCCTGAGCGCTTCTAGAGCAGTATCTATCCAGGGGAAACTCGATCCAGTATCAATTTTGACCGTAAACTATATCGGCGATCAGGTTGGCATGTTCTGGCATAAAGTAGACAATGCAAAAGGGTATGTACTACAAGTTTCAGATGACAAGGAGTTTCGTCGTTTGTTAAAAGAAGAGACCCTCGGTAAAACTAGCGCATTTCTCAAGCTACCCGAAGGCAAGACCTTTTATGCACGCGTAAAAGGTTTAGGCGATGAAGTATATGCTTCGGAATTTGGGCCACAGAAAGAGATAAAGGTAGAGCCTAAACCAAATTAAGCGCTCAAGCGCATCACCCACTGATCAAAACACAATAATCATAAAGCGATATTATGGCGACTAGGCCTCTAAACGATCCACACCCCTACGAGCAGCATATTCTGACGCTAGCTCTGATTTTAGCCAGTGCTCTTCTGGTATATAGCCACGTAGCGAAACGCTTCGACTTGCTTACGTACGA
>NZ_LWFT01001256.1:0-1188 GCF_001635105.1 Oleiphilus sp. HI0079 | reverse complement strand
TGCTACCCCGGCAGACTTTAATGCACTATGCACTTCCATTAGAGGCAGACCAACAACATTGCTATAGCTTCCTTCAATCCGCTCAACGAAAACTGCGCCTAAGCCCTGAATACCATACCCCCCAGCCTTATCCGCAGGCTCTTCAGTATCCCAATACGCCGCGAGCTCTTGCGCACTCAACTCTTTAAAGTGCACGTCGGTTTTGACTACGTCGAGATTTAACCTAGTGACCACGCCGTCACTCAACTCACCGAGTGCAAAGCTGCTTAAAACCGTATGAGAGCTACCCGACATCAAACCCATCATTCGCTGAAAATCAGGAAAGTCGACAGGCTTCGTAAGGATTTCACTACCCTTGATACATATTGTATCCCCAGCGAGCACGATTAGCCTTGCGTTACTCAGTGCCAAACCAGCAATTTCAGTCCGTCCCTTCAACTGATCCATCGCTGCGTCGAGTTTTTCTCGAGCCATGCGCTTTGCATATTCAACTGGCTGTTCATGCAAAGCCACACTTTCATCAATATCAACCGGTAGACGATGGGGCTGATAACCAAGCTGACTAAGCAAATCGAACCGTCTCGGTGATGCAGAAGCGAGTACTAGAACCGTGTTCATCGCGTCATATCCTCAATGCCATACTAGTTCGATCGTAAATCACAACCAGGATCGGCCAGAAGAAACCACTCACCATTGCTTGAACGATTAGTTGCCCTGGATCTTGTCCGCGACTTAAGAGAGAAGTAAAGGAGTTGGAAATTAGCAAGTGGATAAGCACGATAACAAACGCAACGAGAGACTGCTGAAGCAAAGGATAAAGCTTAAAACGTTTATGCATACCAACAGCGAGGTAGGCAACGATGCTCAGTGCCAACGCGTTTACGCCAAGATACACACCGCTAACAACATCTAGCAGCAATCCGATCAAAAAGCCGATTGCGATTCCAACGGAACCAGGAGAGCGCAGCGTCCAAAAGAAAACAGTGAGCACTAGCCATTCAGGCCGCAGTGTCGCCATCATTGTTGGGAGATGAATCAATTCCAACACTAACGAGATAATAAACGTGACCGTGATGGCAAAAATACTTGGCTGATAAATCATTGTTCCGCGCCTTCTGACTTGGTCTGGTCAACGATTGAATCACCCATCGAGGCCTTGAGCCCCTCATCTTTCTGCGGAAAAACAAG
>NZ_LWFT01001255.1:0-962 GCF_001635105.1 Oleiphilus sp. HI0079 | reverse complement strand
GGATGATTTATCTTTTCAAACAGCCGCTGTATGTTCTGCTTCACCTGTGAAAGATCACTAATGTAGGTAAAGGTGCCTCTACCTGCCTCGGCGGCGCGTCGCATAAAATAGCTATTAGGGGCTGAGCCTATTCCCACAGTAAACAGACGCGTCGTAGAGAGCATTTTTTCTATCAGGCCCAAAAGCGCATCTTCATTACTGACAGCACCATCCGTGATAAAAACAACTTGCCGGAAGAGCGCGTCATCTTCTCTGGTCAAAGCAAGCGTTAAGGCCGCTGTCATCTCTGTCCCTTTGTCTGCCTGTTGACGATCGAGGGCGCTCCGAGCCTCAAGTATGTTTCGACTTGTTGCTTTTCTGGAGCTTGCAAATACGGACCACGCCGTATCATTGAAAAACAGGATATTGAAACGGTCCTCGCTATCTAGATTTGCCAACGCGGAGCGAATCGCTTGCTTAGCCTGCCGTATTGATGCCCCCTGCATACTGCCAGAAACATCAAGAACAAAAATTAACTCACGCGCGCCATGCTCGATAGAGGAACTTGGCGCTGGGGGCATCAACATCAGCATATTGTAGTACTCACCGTTGACCGGCTCCGAAAACAAAGAAACTTGCGAATACGCCTTTTCGGCATAACGCCAGTTCACGACAAAGTCGCGGTTCGAGCGATTTTCCGAGTCTCCTGCAGTTACCTGAAAATGGGAGTCACTCTGTTTGTCCACATGAAGTGTATGACTATCGCTCCATATACGTTCAACGGGCATGCCCGCGCCAAGATCCATATGCAAGCGGACTGGGTTTGAGTCCGGCTCGCCGATATCTCGATATGCAATTTGGTGCTCTTTAGAGAGAAAGGCTGGTAAGCCTCGTCGGGCATTTGGGTCATACTGCGGCGTTGCCACTAAGGGCACTCTCAAACTGTAGCCATGATCCTTAAAGTCGAGCATGGTTTGGTAGCT
>NZ_LWFT01001254.1:0-1160 GCF_001635105.1 Oleiphilus sp. HI0079 | reverse complement strand
TGACTCGAATGCCTGATGATATATCCGATATTTGTGAATATCGGATATATTGAATATCAGAAAATCAAGGCTATGCTTAATCTAAAGCTCTTTGATAACGATTAAGAAATGAAGGACCCTAAGCGAAACCCGCCATCACCAATCATTGATAACCTAGAGTTTATTGGCAATCCATTTAAAGTCGCGCCGCAGAGCCCAAACTGGATAAGCTTTTCTGACGCTCAGCAAGATCTAGAGTTGTCATTGAAGTTTCTTTATAGCTATAACGGCAGTACAGCCACATTCAATAGCTATCGAAGAGAGCTCGAACGACTTTTACAATGGTCCTGGCAAATCGAAAAGACTTCAATTCTTGAGCTACAGCGTGAGCACATAGAAGAATTCATTAATTTCTGTATCAACCCACCTGAAGCTTGGATAGGTATAAAGAATGTCGCCAGGTTTAAAAAGTCGCCTGACGGGAGGATACCTAATAAAGACTGGCGCCCGTTTGTTGTTAACGTGTCAAAAGAAGAGTTCAAGCGAGGAAAAGAAGCAAATATTGGGGAATACTTTCCTTCTCAAGCTGCGATAAAAGCAACGTTTACAGCGATATCCTCATTTTATGACTATCTTCTGCAAGAGGGCGAAGTTTCATCTAATCCGGTCGCCTTAATACGACAAAAAAGTAAATTCATTAGCCGTGATCAACAAGCTCCAATTGTTCGCAGAATTAGTAATATTCAATGGGATTACGTCCTTGAAACGGCTGAGTTGCTAGCAGATCAAGATCCGGAAGAGCATGAACGCACACTGTTTATCATGAATGCGTTGTTTGCGATGTATCTCCGAATTTCAGAGCTAGTTGCCGATGAGCGCTCGACACCACTAATGTGCGACTTTGAGCGAGATCGAGACGGAAATTGGTGGTTTAAAGTTACAGGCAAAGGAAACAAAAACCGAAGAATTACAGTTTGCGATGACATGCTGAAATCTCTCAAGCGATATAGAGAGCATTTAAACCTAAGCCCGTTGCCTAGCATTAATGACAAGTCACCAATCTTGCCTAAATACAAGGGTTCTGGTGGCATTACTAGTACGCGTCATGTTCGCTTGATCGTTCAAAATTGTTTCGATGCTGCTCACAATAGAATGCTAAAAGATGGGCTCGAGCAGGATGC
>NZ_LWFT01001253.1:0-741 GCF_001635105.1 Oleiphilus sp. HI0079 | reverse complement strand
GAACCGTACTCTTCTGCTTTTTGTGCCATCAAACCAACGTTTGGAACAGTGCCCATCGTAGTCGGATCAAAATTGTCGTGGTGCTTACAGAAATTGATGACTTCCTGATAGATCGTTGCATAAGTACTTTCAGGGATGACCGCTTTGGTGTCTTTCAACTTGCCATCCGTGCCCCACATTTTACCGCCAACACGAATCATCGCTGGCATGGAGGCATCGACGATCACGTCACTCGGTACGTGAAGATTCGAAATGCCCTTATCCGAATCGACCATCGCTAACTCTGGACGATTCTCATAACAGCGACGAATATCTTCCTCAATTTCAGAACGTTGCGAATACGGAAGCTCCTGAATTTTCTGATGCACATTGCTCAGCCCGTTATTCGGATTCACGCCCAGCTTTTCGAATGTCTCGGCATGTTTTTCAAAAACGTCTTTAAAGTAGACGGTGACAGCATGACCAAACACGATCGGGTGGGACACCTTCATCATGGTGGCTTTCACGTGCAGAGAAAACAGAATATTTGCGCGCTTTGCGCCTTCCATTTCCTCTTCAAAAAAGTTACGAAGCGCTTTCACGCTCATAAACATTCCGTCTATGACTTCGCCTTCAAGTAAAGCTAAGTTTTCTTTCAGGACCTTTTTCTGGCCATCTTTGGTTTCAAGCTCAATATTTACTGAGCACGCTTTATCAACAATCGTCGATTTCTCGTTGTGATAAAAATCATGATCCCACATG
>NZ_LWFT01001252.1:0-787 GCF_001635105.1 Oleiphilus sp. HI0079 | reverse complement strand
CCTTGTTGGCGATATGGGAACAACACAGATAGAGCGTTCAAGCGACGCGATTTCGCTCACATGGCAATGCAACTACACGAGCCCCGAGGTTGTCCCCCATATGATTGATAATGTGCTCGCAAGCTGGACACTGTATGCGCGATGGCTAACCAATAGCCGAACTCGAGCTCGAAAGGTGTATTTACAACGCAATGCTCCGAATGCCGACGTACTCGCACAATACCAACGAGTCTTTGAATGCCCTGTTTTGTTTGGACAAACTCGCAATAGCATTGAGCTGAACAACAAGCACTTAGAATTGCCCCTACGCAGCAAACACAATTCCAAGAATCTGGGCATGGATGGTCAGGCTCTGGAAGGCAAAGCACGAACCGAGCTTTCGCGTTTACATCTCGAAGGTGAGTCTTTTAGTGAACAGGTCTTGCGCTCAATTCGCGCACACTTACAGCTGGGTATCGCGAGCAAAGAACTGATCGCACAGGAGTTTTCTATGTCAGAGCGAAACTTACAAAGGCATTTAGCGCGCGACAGCGTAAGTTATCGAGCACTCGTAGATGCCGCCAGAGAAGAGCGTGCTATGAACTTTCTTACGCAAACACAGCTTTCAACCACTGAGATCGCGCACAACCTGGGCTATCAAGATGAGCGATGTTTTTTTCGCAGTTTTAAGCGTTGGACGAAACAAACTCCCATTCAATATCGGCAATCGCGTAATTGTTAATGCGTGAATCCATAACCGAATTAAGCAGACTGCTCATGAGCAGCGCGCTTTGTTTTTGGTTTTAGT
>NZ_LWFT01001251.1:0-751 GCF_001635105.1 Oleiphilus sp. HI0079 | reverse complement strand
AGTATTGTCGGTGGACAGCAAACCTCGTATACGCTGCGAGATCTACAGGCTGGAGCATATTTCTTTGCTATTGCGACCGTTGACAGTGATGGTCTGCAGGGGCGCTACTCGGATGTCGTTGAGGTAGTCGTGAACTAGTGTTGTTTCGCTGTTTCTCCGACGGGGCCCGCTATTAAGCGGGCTTTTTTGTGCAAATTCATTTGTAGCGTCAGCCTAAGGTCTACGCTAAAGTAATTTCCTTTTGAATAATAAGGGATCCGGTAATGTTTGTAAGAAGTCTGTTGTTAGTTGTCATATTTGCCCTTTCTGCTTGTGCGACTGGACCCAGAACGCATGCGATCTTCGAGCCAGACACAGATTTTTCGGTTTTTAGTACGTTTGGGTTTGTCGAATCGCTCGCTTTGGCGGATGGTCAATATAGGGGGATCGAAGAGCGGTATCTTATTGAGTCTATTCGTAAAGAGTTGTCTGCGCGCGGCCTCACGGAATCTCAAGAAGCCGAGTTGCTGGTTAATTTTCATGTATCTCAGAAGGAAAAACTACGAACTACAACGACGCCATCATCAAGTGTAGGTTACTACTCTTACCGCGGTGGGGCTGGATACCATGGCAGTGTTGGGATGTCTTTTGAGACAAGAACCTCGCAATACACAGAAGGGACGCTCAACATCGATGTTATCGATGCGGAGGACAGGCAAGTTATTTGGGAGGGTGTGGCCGTTGGCAGAATGAAAGAGACGCCGCCAGAAGA
>NZ_LWFT01001250.1:0-26564 GCF_001635105.1 Oleiphilus sp. HI0079 | reverse complement strand
ATGCACGCTCGACAGAGTACTGTACTGATGTTGCAAAAATGATCCATGCTCCTATATTGCACGTCAATGGTGATGACCCCGAGGCTGTGCTGTTTGCAACTCAGGTCGCACTTGACTACCGAAATGAGTTTAAGAGTGATGTGGTCATAGATCTCGTTTGTTATCGTCGTCGTGGTCATAACGAAGCGGATGAGCCTTCAGGAACTCAGCCTTTGATGTACGAGATCATTAAGGCTTTGCCGACCACTCGGACGATTTATTCAGATAAGTTGATTCAGGAAGGGTTTGTTACCGCAGAGCAGAGCAAGAAGCTCGAGGATGATTATCGAGCTGCTCTGGATAATGGTGAGCATGTAACACGTAGCTTGGTGCTGGAGCCCAATTCAAAGATGTATGTCGATTGGGCACCGTATATTGGGCATGAATGGACCGCGCGTGCCAAAACGGGCGTTCCGCTCAAAACAATTCAAAGAGTTGGTAAGAAGTTAACGACGACCCCTGAAGGATTCCCTATCCAGCGTCAGGTTCAAAAGATTATTGAAGACCGAAAAAAAATGAACCAAGGAGCCTTGCCGCTAAACTGGGGTTATGGCGAAATTATGGCGTACGCGACCTTGATCAATGAGGGCCATGAAGTGCGCATTACTGGTCAGGACGTTGGTCGAGGAACATTTTCTCATCGACATGCTGTGCTTCATAATCAGCAAGATGGGAGCACTTTTATTCCGCTTGCGAATCTCGCTGAAGACCAGCCAAGACTTGAAATCTATGACTCTCTATTATCGGAAGAGGCTGTGCTTGCGTTTGAATATGGCTATTCGACCACAAATCCTAATGCCCTTGTTATTTGGGAAGCTCAGTTTGGAGACTTTGCCAACGGGGCGCAGGTTGTCATAGATCAGTTTATTACAAGTGGCGAACATAAATGGGGTCGACTATGTGGTTTGACCATGCTGCTGCCTCACGGTTACGAAGGCCAAGGGCCTGAGCACAGTTCGGCAAGGCTGGAGCGCTACTTGCAGTTGTGCGCTGAACACAATATCCAGGTTTGTGTACCAACTACCCCTGCGCAGATCTTTCACATGTTGCGGCGTCAGGTGAAACGGCCTTTGCGAAAGCCATTGGTTGCCATCACGCCTAAGAGTCTTCTCCGTCACAAAGAGGCTATTTCGACTCTTGATGATCTCAGCAGTGGCGAGTTTCAAACGGTAATTGGTGATTCGGAGGGTCTCGACCCAAAGAAAATCACTCGCATCATTATGTGTAGCGGTAAGGTTTACTATGACTTGCTCGACTATCAGCGCAGCAATGAAATTATCGACACTGTTGTCGTACGTATCGAGCAACTCTATCCATTTCCTCATCAGGACTTGGTGGACATCCTTTCTGTCTATACCAAGGCAAAGGATGTGGTTTGGTGTCAGGAGGAGCCACAGAATCAGGGGGCTTGGTACCCAACACAGCACCGCATGCGTCAAGCTTTGCGTGAGTTGAACGAGAAAATATATTTGCGTTACGCCGGACGTGAAGGCTCTGCTTCGCCTGCTGCGGGTTATACCTCAGTGCACGTTGAAGAGCAGACGGCCCTAGTTAAACAAGCTTTCGATAACGAATAAAATGTAAGGATTGGAAATGTCTAAAGAAATCAAAGCNCCAACCTTTCCAGAATCTGTNGCCGACGGTACGATCGCAACATGGCATAAGAAGCCGGGTGAGCAGGTGTCACGCGATGAACTGATCGTTGATATAGAAACGGATAAAGTGGTTTTGGAAGTGGTTGCACCGGACGATGGTGTTATCTCGGAAATAGTAAAAAATGAAGGCGACGTTGTTCTTAGCGGCGAATTGATAGGTCGGTTTGATGCGGGTGCATCTGGTACTGCCTCTTCAGACGAGCCTTCCCAAGAGCCCGCCTCAGAAGAAAAAACAAAACAAGAGCCTGCTGCCGATATTGTGATGAGCCCTGCTGCTCGTAAGCTTGTCGATGAAAACGACGTCGATCCATCGCAAGTGCCAGCCTCTGGCAAGGACGGGCGACTAACTAAGGAAGATATCGTTAAGTACCTCAGCGAGAAGGGTAGTTCTTCAGCTCCAGCTTCTGCAGCTCCAGTTGCTGCAACCCCTGATTCGCCTCAGTTTGTCGGGGAGCGGCCAGAAAAGCGTGTTCCAATGACGAGGCTTCGTTCATCGATTGCGCGTCGATTGTTAGACGCTAGCCAAAATACGGCGATGCTTACGACATTTAATGAGGTCAATATGAAGCCTCTAATGGAGTTGCGCAAACAATATAAAGACTTGTTTGAGAAAACTCATAACGGCACGAAACTAGGGTTTATGTCGTTGTTTGTTAAAGCCGCAGCAGAAGCTTTGAAGCGATTCCCGGCCGTTAACGCGTCTATCGATGGTAACGATATTGTTTACCATGGATATCAGGATATTGGTGTTGCAGTGTCCACTGAAAAAGGTCTTGTCGTTCCTATTCTTCGCGATGCGGATACCATGAGCCTCGCGAAAATTGAATCTTCAATTAAAGAGTTTGGCGGTAAAGCACGTGACGGTAAGCTCACAATCGAAGAGATGACTGGTGGCACATTTACCATTTCAAATGGAGGTGTTTTTGGTTCTTTGATGTCGACACCAATATTAAATCCACCGCAAACGGCGATTCTCGGCATGCACAAGATCCAAGAGCGCCCAATGGCTGTGAACGGTGAGGTTGTTATTTTGCCAATGATGTATTTGGCGCTGAGCTATGATCATCGGATGATCGACGGTAAAGAAGCGGTGCAGTTCTTAGTCACGATCAAAGAATTAATTGAAGATCCAGCGCGAATTCTTCTAGATATCTAATTGGCAGGAGTAAGTAATGTCAGACAAGTTTGACGTAATTGTAATTGGTGCCGGCCCTGGTGGGTACGTCGCTGCGATCAGAGCTGCTCAATTAGGGCTCAAAACCGCATGTATCGAAAAATGGACGGGCGATAACGGTAAGGTTGTTCTTGGTGGGACGTGCCTAAATGTTGGCTGTATACCTTCGAAAGCACTGCTCGAATCCTCCCATAAGTACGAAGATGCTAAACACGATTTTGATGTCCACGGGATTAAGGCCGATAGCGTTGAAATCGACGTCGAAAAGATGATGGAACGCAAAAGCAAGATCGTTAAAAACTTGACTGGCGGTGTTGCCATGCTTTTTAAAGCCAATGGCGTGACATCAATTCATGGTACAGCGAAAGTGCTTGGCGGTAAGAAGGTTGAGGTCACAGATGCGAACGACTCTGTTTCGAGCTACGAGGCGGACAATATCATAATAGCGACAGGGTCTAAGCCTATTGAGATTCCTCCTGCGCCGTTAACAGAAGGCTATATTGTTGACTCCACAGGTGCTTTGGAGTTCGAGGAGGTGCCTAAGCGTGTTGGTGTTATCGGAGCCGGCGTAATCGGTCTAGAGTTAGGAAGTGTTTGGGCGCGACTAGGTTCTGAAGTTACTGTTCTAGAAGCACAAGACACCTTTTTGGGCTCAGTAGACCAGCAGATCGCTAAAGAAGCTTTGAAGCAGTTTAAGAAACAAGGGTTAGACATTCGGCTCAAGTCGATGGTTCAGGGTACTGAGGTGAAACGTAACTTGGTTTACGTTAACTACAAAGATGCCAAGGGCGAACAAGAGCTAAAAGTGGACAAGTTAATTGTCGGAGTTGGCCGAGCACCTGTTACTGACGGTTTGCTCTCTGCGGATAGCGGCGTCAATCTTGACGAACGGGGCTTCATTTATGTTGATGACCAGTGCCAAACAGACGTGCCGGGCGTTTACGCAATTGGTGATGTGGTTCGTGGTCCAATGCTCGCGCATAAAGGTAGCGAAGAAGGTGTCATGGTTGCCGAGCGAATTGCCGGTCAGAAGACGCAAGTTAATTACGACACGATTCCTGGTGTAATTTATACGCATCCAGAGCTCGCATGGGTTGGTCAAACAGAAGAGCAACTCAAGGCCGATGGCGTACCATACAATGTTGGTGTGGCACCCTTTGCAGCGAGCGGCCGTGCAATGGCCGCAAACTCGACAGCTGGTATGGTGAAGATACTAGCGCATGAAGAGACTGATCGGGTGTTGGGCGTCCATATCATAGGCCCAAGTGCATCAGAATTGATCGCGCAAGCTGTGATTGCAATGGAGTTTGGGTCTAGTGCCGAAGACCTTGGCTTGACTGTGTTTGCGCACCCAACGCTATCAGAGTCCGTCCACGAGGCGGCATTAGCAGTCGGTGGACATGCCATTCACGTTGCGAATCGCAAGAAGAGAAAATAGATTGTTAAGCAATCTCTGTAGTATTAAAGGTTACGCTGCTAAAAGCGGCGTTATATCAGGGATGGGGTCTCGCTATGAGCAGAGGCCTTGTCGCTCATTCATTAAAACAACGGAATAAGCTATGAACTTACATGAGTATCAAGCAAAGCAACTCTTTGCTGAGTACGGTCTGCCCGTATCAAAAGGTTACGCCTGTGATACGGCAGATGAAGCTGTCGCGGCGGCCGACAAAATTGGTGGCGACAAATGGGTAATTAAAGCTCAGGTTCATGCTGGCGGTCGAGGAAAGGCTGGCGGTGTAAAACTAGTAGACACGAAAGAGGAAATCATTGAGTTTGTTAATCGGTGGCATGGGAAGAACCTTGTGACCTATCAGACCGACGAAAATGGTCAGCCTGTCCATAAGTTTCTTGTCGAAGACTGCACCGATATTGACCAAGAACTTTATTTAGGCGCCGTTGTTGATCGTGCGTCTCGTCGTGTCGTTTTCATGGCATCGACCGAAGGCGGCGTTGAAATCGAGAAAGTGGCAGAAGAGACGCCAGAGAAAATTTTGAAAGCTGAGATTGATCCTTTGGTCGGCGCTCAGCCATACCAAGGACGGGATCTTGCGTTTCAGCTTGGCCTTAAAGGCGATCAGATCAAACAGTTTACGAAGCTCTTCATCGGTCTTTCACAGTTATTCCATGATTATGATCTTGCCTTGTTGGAAATTAACCCGCTCGTAATTACTTCTGATGGAAATCTTCATTGCCTTGATGGGAAGATTAATATTGATAGCAATGCGATGTATCGACAACCCAAACTACGTGAGATGCACGATCCGTCTCAGGAAGATGAGCGGGAAGCGCATGCGGCGGAGTGGGAGCTTAATTATGTCGCGTTAGACGGTAACATTGGCTGCATGGTAAATGGTGCCGGTTTAGCGATGGGTACAATGGATATCGTTAAGCTTCATGGTGGTGCTCCAGCGAATTTCCTGGATGTTGGTGGCGGCGCGACTAAAGAGCGTGTTACCGAGGCCTTTAAGATTATTCTTTCCGACGATAATGTTAAGGCGGTTCTAGTGAATATCTTTGGTGGTATTGTGCGTTGTGATCTTATCGCTGAAGGTATCATTGGGGCAGTTAAGGAAGTTGGTGTAGAGGTGCCGGTAGTGGTGCGGCTCGAAGGTAATAATGCAGAACTTGGTGCTAAGACACTAGCGGAAAGTGGCTTGGATATCATCGCAGCAACAAGTTTGACGAACGCTGCAGAGTCAGTGGTTAGTGCAGCAGGAGGTCAAGCATAATGAGTGTTTTAATTAATAAAGATACAAAGGTGATTTGTCAGGGTTTTACTGGCTCACAAGGTACGTTTCACTCAGAGCAGGCAATCGAATACGGTACGAAAATGGTCGGTGGTGTTACGCCTGGTAAAGGCGGTCAAACGCATCTCGGTTTGCCTGTTTTCAATACAGTTCGTGAGGCGGTGGAAGCGACAGGAGCAGAAGCTTCTGTAATTTACGTTCCGGCTCCGTTTTGTAAGGATTCGATCCTAGAAGCGGCGAATGGCGGCATTAAGTTGATTGTATGTATTACGGAAGGTATTCCAACGCTTGATATGCTTGATGCTAAAGTGAGATGTGACGAGTTGGGTGTCCGGCTAATTGGCCCTAACTGTCCAGGCGTTATTACGCCAGGCGAGTGCAAGATCGGTATTATGCCCGGTCACATCCATTTGCCGGGTAAAGTTGGTATTGTGTCTCGTTCAGGCACATTGACGTACGAGGCTGTAAAGCAGACTACGGATCACGGTTTTGGTCAATCGACGTGTGTTGGTATTGGTGGTGATCCTATTCCCGGTTCAAACTTTATCGACATACTAGAAATGTTCGAGAATGACCCTCAAACCGAAGCGATTGTGATGATAGGTGAGATCGGCGGTACGGCCGAGGAAGAAGCTGCGGCTTATATTAAAGACAACGTCTCTAAGCCTGTAGTCTCTTATATCGCTGGTGTGACAGCGCCTCCAGGTAAGCGTATGGGGCATGCTGGGGCGATCATTTCTGGTGGCAAAGGCACTGCGGAAGACAAGTTCGCGGCATTGGAAAGTGCTGGGGTGAAAACGGTTAAAAGTCTGGCGGATATCGGCAAGGCATTAAAGGAAACCACTGGCTGGTAGCTTTTAATAAAACACGTTTGAAAGGAGGCTACGGTCTCCTTTTTTTTGGCAAAAAAAAGCGGTGAGAGGTTGCCGAACATAACCAAACACCGCAAAGGGTAACTGTTTAACCAGTTTAAGGAGAGACAATGAAACGAATAAGGCCTGATGCTCTAATTTGTTTCGATGTAAGCATAATAGTGGTCAGTAGGGCTTAGAATGATCAGCCGAAAGGCTTATTTACCAAGTTGTAATTCCGGATTCAGGTAAACCTTAGGATGACTTATAAAACGAACGCAGTGTAAAATATACTGAACCTTGGTGGGTGCTTCTAGCGCCCTGTAGATGATTTCTTTTATGTGGCTTAACTAAATGCGTATTCCCCCGCCGATCGTTACTCTTGTATTCGCTGCAGTCATCATTGCTGTCGACTTCTATTCGCCTTCATGGATTAAAATGGCTGGGCTTTTTTGGTTTAGCTTTGCGTTCTTCTTCTTGGCCGTTGTGCTATTGCTGCCCGCTGTCATTCAGTTTGTTCACTCCAAGACAACTGTTAACCCTTATACCCCTCAAAAATCAACGGTCTTGGTGTCTGCCGGTGTGTATCGGTTTTCTAGAAATCCGATGTATTTGGGAATGGCTCTGTGCTTAGTGGCATTAGCCAGCTTCTTAGAGAATCTTTTTGGTTATCTCTTGGTTTGTGGGTTTGTCGGGTACATGACGCATTTCCAGATCCGTTTTGAAGAGGATGCCTTGCAAGCTAGATTTGGGCAAGAGTTTCAAGATTACTGTGGGCGCGTGCGGCGCTGGTTATGAATGTACTCAAAAGGAGAAGAAAATGAGCGAGGGCGAAAAAATACGGCGAGAGGTCATGGGCGATGCTTTTGTTGACAAAGCACTGGCCGGCGCGAATGATTTTACGCAACCGATGCAAGATCTCATTAATGACGCGTGTTGGGGCACCGTTTGGGCTCGCGATGGTCTAGATCGTCGAACGCGCAGTCTTGTGACAATTGGAATGCTTGCCGCCTTGAAAGCTCCTCAAGAGCTAAAGGGGCATGTTCGGGGTGCATTGAATAATGGGGCGTCCGTTGATGAGATAAGAGAGGTCTTATTGCACAGCATCGCGTATTGCGGAGCACCTGCGTGTCAAGAAGCATTTCGGGCGGCGCGCCAAGTCTTAGATGAATTATAAATAAAGTGTGTTATTGGGAATGATTATGGACGTTCAGAATTTAATAAAGACAGGGTCGTTCGTCGGGGGGCACTGGCTTTCAGGTGATGAGACGTTTGATGTGTGCAACAAGGCAACTGGTGAGGTGATCGCCCGTGTTCACAATGCGACGGGGCAGGATGTCATAAGTGCTGTTGATTTCGCAACGGACGCGTTCAAAGAGTGGTCTGCGACACCCGCTAACACAAGAGCTGGCCTCCTTCGTGGTTGGTTTGATTTGTTGATGCGTAACCAGGAACCGTTAGGTGAATTGCTTTCCCTGGAACAAGGAAAGCCTTTGGCGGAGGCAAAGGGTGAGATTGCTTACGGTGCAAAATACATAGAGTGGTTTGCCGAGGAGGCGAAACGACTATATGGTTCGACAATACCTTCGTTAAGTTCCGATCAGCGCATTATCGCTATTAGGCAGCCTGTCGGCGTTGTCGGTGCTGTTACACCCTGGAACTTTCCTAACGCTATGATAGCCCGCAAAGCGGCGGCGGCTTTGGCTGCTGGTTGCACGTTTGTTGTTCGTCCGGCAGAGCTTACCCCTCTATCGGCGTTGGCAATGGCCGAGCTTGCTCAGCAAGCTGGAATTCCAGATGGCGTTCTGAATGTTGTTACTGGTACTGATGCCCCAGGCATGGGGAAAGCGCTCACCCAAAACCCAAAGGTTCAGAAGTTCAGTTTTACTGGTTCGACCCGTGTTGGCAAGATGCTGATTGAAGATTGCGCTGATACCGTTAAGCGCGTCTCGATGGAGCTTGGAGGTAATGCGCCGTTCATTGTTTTTGAGGACGCGGATATTGAGGCTGCTGTGCAAGGCGCAATTGTCAGTAAGTTTCGTAACGCTGGCCAAACCTGCGTGTGCACTAATCGGTTTATTATTCACGACTCAATTGCCGATCAGTTTGTTGAGAAGCTAGTTTGTGAAGTTGCACGCTTGAAGGTTGGCAACGGAATGGATGAGGGTGTCTCCATTGGCCCTTTGATAAGCGAGGCGGCCTCTTTGCAGGTGTCGTCGCTCGTTGATGCTGCGCTAAGCGATGGAGCCAAGCTTAGATCAGGTGGAGAGCCTCACGATCTAGGTGCTCAGTTCGTTATGCCCACAGTGCTAGACTTTGTTACAAATTCAATGGATGTGGCGCACTCTGAGATTTTCGGCCCAGTGGCGCCGATAATTCGGTTTCGGACAGAAAGCGAGGCGATTGAGATAGCGAACGATACAGTCTATGGCTTGGCTTCGTATGTATACACACGCGATATTGGGCGTGTTTGGCGCGTTAGTGAGTCTTTGGAATACGGCATGGTGGGTGTTAATGAGGGAATCATTTCAAACCCCGCAGCACCTTTTGGAGGGGTGAAGCAAAGCGGTTATGGCCGCGAAGGATCTTTTTACGGGCTGGATGATTATACGGAGATAAAATACATCTGCATGGGTGGTCTAGGTACTTAAGCGCGCCCAAACTAAGCAACAAAGCAGTGAACTTATGGGTGAGCCGAAGAGTGAGCGCTTAACGCCTACTGGTGTTTAGTTGAATATGCTCAAAATACTTTTCTTTAGCTGTTTGCCCAATTCACTGTCTTTATCAATGTACTCGCCGATTTTTTTGTCAAATCCGCGGTCTAATTCCTTCTCGACTTTTCTATTTGTTTCGTCTCGCGCAAGTTGCTCCATTAAGGCGGATATCCGCTGCTTGTTCAACGCGCAGTTTAGTGGTGAATTTTCCTCAGATAAGCTACCGCTGCATTGCAGGGGTATTTCAAGATTTGCGTACTTAGCATTGACGAGGCAGGCTGAATCGCTAGGAATACCAAGAGGCTTGACCGCCAACTGATAACTGAAGTTTGTCGAGGCGAGCGCAAGGCGACCGGTTCCATAAGCTTGAAGAGAAGGGGTCTCAATATTAATTGAGTTGGTATTGAGAACTCCGTTGAGCAACACATTTTTGCTGGTTAGTGTCTTGAAATGTGTATCCGATTCCCATTTTTGGCTCAATTTCTCTCGATTAATGACAGCAATCCCTTCGCACATATAACGATCTAGATTTAAATTGTTGAGTGCTCCCTCAGAGACATCTACATCAAATCTACCTTGATTTTGCGATAGTAATTCGATGATAGAGTTTCCTCTTGCATCAAGAGCGAAAGAGGCATTAAGCGAGCCGTCCACCGAAAATGGCAAGCTAGAATTTGAGAGCGTATTGAGGGGCTTAAGGTCCAGGCCAGTAAGACTTCCGCCAAACTGCCAAGACGGCGTATTGCTTAGTGTAACTGTACCTTTGGATTTGAGCGCTCCCTCGAACGCTCGCGCATCTAATTGCTCGATGAAAAGTACACCTGACCGAAGGACGGTGTTGAGTTGGATGTCGCTCACAAGAAAATTGGAATAGCGGAGGCTGTCTTGAGTCACTGTAATCTCAGCGTCCATGTCTCTCATTATCTCGAGCGGTAACAGAGGCTTCTGGTTAGCTTGGTTCGTTGATGCCGAGTCTGGTGAAGCAATTGCGCCGACTACAGTGCGTGATTGCTGAAAGGCTAGGGGCGCATGACTCGGCTCAAGAGCCGCTAGGTAACGGTCAACATCCAGGTTGTCTCCCTTGATGTTAAGATCTAACGTTCGGTTGATGGTGTGATAGCCAAGACGTCCTATAAACTGGCTGTTATCAATTCCTAAATCAAAAGTCGGAAGAGTAAGTTTGTTGTTCTTGAGTTCAAACGGTGTATGGAATCTTACGCTGCGAAAAGCTTGATTGTTGACGCCCAAGTCCAAACTTAGATGCTTGTTGATCGAAGCCAGGGCGAATGGTGCAACACTCAAATTGCCTTGAAGATGCGGGTAGGCTCCTGCGCCGCTCAGTTTGAAGTTTGTATCAACGGCAAGCCCAGCACCACTGATCTGAACATTGTGTGCGACGAGTTCTTTTTGGTCGATGTAGAAATCCAAATCGCCGGTTAGTGACAGTTTTACAGCCCTGTTTCGTCCGAAAGCGCCTGATGCGTCAACATTATTGATGAGGTCAGTGAGTCGAACTTTCCGAAGGTCGGTCGAAAGCTCAATACGGGTGCTGAGATCATGTGCATAACTGAGCGATAAAGCGTCGCTACTAAGTTGATAGCTCATACTCAAGGGAAAGCCTTGGCCTAATGTTACGCCGTTTATTTCCAAGTCGAGCGCGCTGACTAATATATCTCGTCCATTTAACGCATCGTAATACTGTATTTTGAAATCGTTAAGATGCACATGCTGGGCAGGAATGAACAAAAGGGTCGTTGGTCCTGGATTCGTTCCATTGGTCGGCGTCTCTTCATTTTTTGGCGCTGTTGCTGTTGTGCTAGGTTTAATCGAAGACGTATCTAACAGCGTATCCCAGTTATTGCGGCCGTCGTGGCTTGTTTTTAAAACAATGTTTGCACCAGATGCATATACTCCTTCAATTTCAGGCTTCCATCGAAGAAGGCTTATGGTGTCTAAAGCGAGCTGTATTGAATCAATGCGCGTAAAGAGAGCGCCATTCTGATCAAAAAGACTTAAGCCGTTTAAGTCAAAGCCAATAGGATAAAGGGACCAAGAAATATCGCCTTCAATCGCGATATCAATTCCGATGCTTTGCTTTGCTTTCTGCTGGATCAAATCTTTATAGCTATTTGGATCAACAAAAAACAAGACGGTAGCGAGCGCTGCGAGCAAGATTAAAACGAAGGCGCTAGCAAGCTTGATAATTTTTAGGGCCATTTTGGTGAACTTTAGCTAGCCGAAAGGCCAATGATTGTTTTGATCATTACCTTACCGCTAAGAAGTTATCAGGATGACTAACACCGACTAACTTTTTCTACATTAACTATTGGTGCCTAACACGTTATCGCGAAATCCCGTTAAGCTAAATGATTTGGCGTAGAGTGATGAGTGTGATGAGTTTGATGAGTGTGAACTTTTCGCATGCTACCAACTCCAAGTTAAAACAACGATTACATAGAGTATTTTATGAAGTTATTTACACGATGCTTACTGGCATGCGCACTGCTTGTTTCGTTCACCTCTTCGGCAAATGATAAATCTGAGCGCGTTGTCTTGTTGTACCCCACTCAGAGTGGGTGGGCTGAATGGCAGCCCAAGTCCTTTGAAGGTTTAACCTCTTATAATATCGTCGATGGCGAAGTGCCGATGGTGAAAGCGGAGTCTAGGGGCACGGCGTCAGGTATGTTTTTGGAGAAAGAGTTGAACATCAAAGAGTATCCTGTGCTGTCTTGGTCTTGGAGGGTAGAGAAAGGCTTAAACGCGCATGACGAATCCACCAAGGATGGTGACGATTATGCAGCGCGTGTCTACGTCGTTGTTTCGGGTGGGTTGTTTTTCTGGAAGACTATAGCGATAAATTACGTTTGGTCATCGAATCCGGAAACGAACGCGACATGGTCAAACGCTTATGCGGGTGACAACGCCCAAATGGTGGCTCTTCGGGGTAGCGACGACAAGCAAGGCGAATGGTATTTTGAAGCTCGAAATCTTCGAGAGGATTTCAGAGAGCTGTTTGATCGCGATATTGACGTGATTGATGGCATTGCGATCATGACTGATACCGATGATACTGATTCGGTTGCAGTCGCTCATTATGGAGAGATGTATCTTAGTAAAGACTAGTGCTTGCTTATCGGCATAACGAGGCATGCGTTGGAAGGTAAGTCTCCGAGTGCGCTTTTACCGCATTAGTGTATTTTGTCACCTAGGGCCTGCTCGAAGCTTGTTATGCAAAAATAATCTAAGCTTAGCTGTTTCGTTTATAAAGCTTGCATCATATAATTCCGATCATCTTATTATGTGATCGCGAGGTTCTTAACTATGGCCGTCGTCCAGCCTGCACAGGTGACGAAGTTTTTTGAGGGAGACTCCAATACCTTTTCGTATGTCGTCAAAGACCCTTCTTCTTCAGCGTGCGCCGTCATTGATTCTGCGCTTAATTTTGACTACGCGTCTGGTACGATCTCCTTTGAGAGCGCCGACGAAATTATTCAGTTTATCGAACAAAACAATCTATCCGTAGAGTGGTTGATCGAAACGCATGTGCATGCAGACCACCTCAGTGCTGCGCCCTATATACAGAAGCATGTTGGAGGGAAGCTCGGCATAGGTGAGCAGATTTCTGTTGTGCAATCTGTGTTCGGTAAAGTGTTTAATGAGGGTGCTGGGTTTGCGCGAGACGGATCTCAGTTTGATCATCTATTTACGGATGGAGAGCGCTACACTGTCGGGCAGCTAAGTTGCTTTGCTTTGCATACTCCCGGACATACCCCAGCTTGCATGACGCATGTTTTAGGTGATGCGGCTTTTGTCGGGGATACGCTATTTATGCCAGATGCCGGGACCGCGCGATGTGATTTTCCGGGCGGCAGTGCGGAGACACTCTATCATTCTGTTCAGCGTATCTTGGCGTTAGAGGAAGATACGCGTATCTTCATGTGTCATGACTATGCTCCAAATGGCCGAGACCTGTTATTCCAAACGACCGTTGCTGAACAAAGAAAAAAGAATATTCATGTAGGAGAGGGCATCGCTAAAGAGGATTTTGTAATGATGCGTGAGGCAAGAGATGCGACTCTAGACATGCCTAGATTAATCTTGCCGTCGCTTCAAGTGAACATGAAAGCCGGCCATTTGCCGGAGCCAGAGTCAAATGGCCTTTCTTACCTTAAGATTCCTCTAAACGCATTCCAGTAAACAAAGTCCATTCGATAAGTGGAGAATCCATGGATACTAAAAAACTAGCCGATAACTATGTTGTAAGCGCTCAAATAACAGTCGATGACCTAGACCAGATTGCAGCTGAGGGTTATGAATTGCTGGTCTGCAATCGGCCAGATGATGAGGCAGAAGGGCAGACCCCTTTTGCGGAAATTGAAGCGCGTGCAAAGGAGCTGGGCCTGCAGGTTGCAAATCTCCCGTTTTCGGGCGGGCAACTAAAGGAAGAACAAGTGCTTGAGTTTGCGTCGCTAATGCGTCAGAACCTCAAAACGTTTGCTTATTGTCGTACTGGTAATCGCTGCTCGATTATTTGGGAAGAAAGCAAGAAATTAAGCTAGCTCGGATGAAGCAAGCGCATGACACATTGGGCCATGTTTATGAGTGATGAAGATTCGCTAGCCGTAGTTGCTGCCCGCCCTTTGGAAGAAAACACGGCACGCTACCACCGCGACAAGGCCTGAGCATCATGATTATTTCACAAGACAGCGTAGGGTAGGTTTTTTTGATAACGCGTTTCAAGCAAGCTATCCCGATGCTCTCTTGGCTTCAACAATACAACAGAGAGTCATTGGTGAAAGATCTTGTAGCAGCAGTGATTGTCACTATGCTGCTCATACCCCAGTCTTTAGCCTATGCGATGCTTGCGGGGTTGCCACCTGAGGTCGGCCTTTACGCAAGTATTATGCCTTTGGTGTTATATGCCGCTTTTGGTTCAAGCACTACTTTGTCCGTTGGTCCCGTCGCGGTGATTTCGCTAATGACGGCAACGTCATTAGCGGAAGTGTCCGAGCTAGGAATAGGTTCTTATCTATCCGGAGCCATTACATTGGCATTAATGTCTGGTTCCATATCCTTGTTGCTTGGCCTATTTAAGTTCGGCTTTGTTGCCAACTTTCTTTCACATACTGTCATCTCTGGATTTATCACAGCTTCCGGCTTAATTATTGGTTTAAGTCAGATACGGCATCTATTGGGTATAGAAGGGGGCGGAAGCACGCTTGTTGAATTGGTCCCGGCAACGATAGCGAATCTCGATAAAACGAACCTTAATACCTTGGTGCTGGGTTCGTGTGCGCTGATTGCTTTGTGGTTCTGTAAGGTCTACTTATCAGGCGTGTTGGTTCGCGCTGGTATGTCGGCTCGATATTCTGATTTGATCGCAAAAATCAGCCCGGTAGTGGTTGTTGTTGTAAGTATTGGCCTTAGCCGAGGTTTCGGCTTTGCGGAGAAGGGGGTTGGTATGACAGGCAGTATCCCGTCTGGATTGCCCAAGTTTCAGTTTGCTATTCCAAGCTTGGAAATGGTTGAGCTACTCATACTCCCGGCTCTGATGATCACTTTAATTGGCTTCGTTGAATCCATTTCTGTTGGAAAAACACTCGCTGCAAAGCGTCGAGAGAAAGTGGATCCGGACCGAGAGCTCGTTGGGCTCGGTATGGCCAATTTGGGGTCAGGTGTTTCAGGTGGATTTCCTGTGACGGGTGGTTTTTCTAGATCAGTAGTGAACTTTGATGCGGGCGCGGCGACACAAATGGCCAGTATTTTTACGGCGTTAGGGATCCTTGTTGTTTGTTTATTTCTGACCCCTTATCTCTATCACCTCCCCAAAGCTGTGCTTGCTGCGACGATTATTATCGCAGTGAGTAGTTTGATCGACCTAACGATGCTGCGCAGAACTTGGGCGTTCTCACGTAGTGATTTTTATGCGGTCAGTACTACGATAATTATAACCTTGCTACTTGGTGTTGAGGTGGGCGTTGCATCGGGCGTACTTCTTTCTATTTGGTTACATATTTATCGTACATCGACGCCACATATTGCTGAGGTTGGACTTGTTTCGGGTACTGAGCATTTTCGAAATGTTGAGCGTTTCGACGTCGAGACATCTGCGCGCCTCCTGACGCTTCGGCAAGACGAGAGTCTGTTTTTTGCAAATGCAGGTCAGCTTGAAGAGAGAATTTTAAATGAGGTGTTCAAGCGAGATTCGATAGCCCACGTCGTCATTCAATGCAGTGCGATAAACGAGGTCGACTTTAGTGCGCTAGAGATGCTTGAGGATTTAAATCGAAAGCTGTTTGCACAGGGTGTCCTATTGCATCTTTCAGAGGTGAAGGGGCCGGTCATGGATCGGTTAAAGATAAGTGGTCTTTTTGATCACTTGAAGGGCAAAGTTTATCTTACCCAATACGATGCATTTAAAGAGCTGAGCTAGAAAGCATATAGGCTTGTCGTTTTCGAGTTTTAAGGATCACGCGCGACACCCAATACCAATACCAATACCAATGGAGAGCTGATTATGGAGATTCAGGGCTTGGCAATCATGTTATTGATTGGTGCTATTTCTGGCTGGCTTGCGGGTTTGCTCTCTAAGGGGCGAGGCTTTGGGCTCTTCGGCAATATTGTAGTGGGAGTGGTTGGCGCCGTTATCGGTCGTTATCTCATGGCTTTTTTGGGGTTTGCCGTGACCGGATTGCTCGGTGCGATTATCTCAGCCACCCTCGGCGCGCTAGTGCTGCTTTTCACGATCAACCTGATATTCAGAAAATAGTAAGTGGCGTTTTGTTTCATTTTATTTCACGCAAGCTTCTATGTCGCTTATGGCGTCATAGAAGCGATATCCACTAAATAACAAGGTCCAGTGCTTTTATCGCGCTGTGAATGTGCTTCGGGATGTCGTGTTTGCGGTTATTTTTGTAGTCGTAAAAGACAATGGATCCCTCGCCCTCTGCGGCGACCCGGCCCGAGTTTCCACTTTGTACGAAGTACTTCATTGTGAACCGATCTGCTTCTAGATCAATCACCTTTGTTGCAACCAGTAGTCTGTCCGGATATGTGAGCGGTGCCTTAAAGCGGCATTGCGTGGATCCTAGGATAGGGCCGACTCCTGTCGCCTCCATGTGTCCGAAGATGTCGAGTTGCTCGAAGTATGCTATGCGCACGCTTTCGAAGTACTTGAAGTACACAACATTATTTACATGTTGGAATGCGTCCATCTCACCCCACGCTACATCTACTTGAATGTTTACACTGCAGTTTTCTATTTGGTCGCTCATTCGGCCTCCAGTTACTTTAACGCCAATCTAACATGGGCTGAAAATCCGCGCATCATTCCAATCGGCTGCTACACTAAAGTTGTTTATTTTTAAGGACTAAGATGAGTAAGAAACGCGGGTTACATGGATGGATTCGGCTGCTTGAGGGCAGTCAGGCGGCAGCGCTTTCGGGGTTGCTTAAAAAGCTAGATAGCGTAACCGCAAGTGATGACTCGTCTGCAGCACAGCTTAGTGAGCTGATTCTTAAAGATGCGAGCCTCACTTCGCACATCATACGCATTGGCAATTCCATTCAGTTTAATCCTAGCTCAACAGCAGTAACAACGGTGAGTCGGGCCATCATCAATATCGGGTTTAAGCATATCCGAAGCGTTTGCCTCGCAGTTAAAATCATGGACTCTCTGCTAGAAAATGGCGGCAGCGATCTATTGTTCCAACGCTTGGCCGAATGTCTGCACGCAGCGCATCAAACTCGCGGACTGTGTAGCAAGTTTAATGACACTGCGCGGGAAGAAGCGTTCATAGCCAGCTTACTTAGTAATCTCGTTGAGCTGTTAGTGCTTTCGTCTGGTGAAGATGACGTCGCGGAACTAGAGCGAAAGCTTAGAGGCGTCACAACGGATAAGGAGCGTAACGCGGTTGCTGAGGAGGTACTTGGTGTTCGCTTCGATACGCTTTCGAAGACGTTAATGAAGCGCTGGCGAATCGATGGTCTGGTTCATCAGATTTATGATCCCGGCGCAACGGATTCCCGCTTAAAGGCAATAGAGCTTGGTGAGTCAATTGTTGGCGCAACCGCGAAGGGTCCCAACTCTAATGCGTTTAAATTGGCCCTTAAAGAGTCTGTAAAATATACCGGCAAAACGGGCGAGCAAGTGCGGGGCGTGCTTACGAACTCAACGTACAGCGCGATTTCTGCTCTTAAAGAGTTTGGGGATGAACGGTTGATAAACGCCGTACCTGAGCCAGGCCTAAGCCAATCTCCGAAACCGGCGATGGATTCATTTGACGCCAGTGAGACGGATGATCGCTCAAATGCGGCGTCCGAGCTAGCAGAAGACATTGAGGCCGCACGCGACAAGGGTGATATTGAAAAGCCTGACAGCCGTTCAGCCACAGAGAGCAGTGTAAGTTCTGATCACGATCCAGCGGCGAAGTCTCGTTCTCAAAGCGACGCTTTGCCGGTCGAAGGCGAGATGGACGAATGTGACGGATCTGCGTTAATTTCACCTAATCCAACAATACAGCTAAGCGCGCTTCAAAAGATGTCAGAAATGATGCTTGGTGATATACAAATAAAGGGCTTTTTTAAGCTCTTGCTCGGAGGGCTACACAAAGGTGTGGGGCTTGAAAGGAGTGCCTTTTTTCTGCTTGATGCACGACGTGGTTGTTACTCGGTGAAATTGGCGAGTGGAAGTAAGACCTCTGACTGGCCAATGAGCTTGATTATGAAATCCGGCTCGGGGGCAGGTGGCTTACTCGACTCTCTCTTCAAGGATGATGCGCCTTCATGTTTCAAAATAAAAGGGGCTGAGGGGGTGTTGCAGCATCAAAAAGAGATCGAAGCGTTAGCCTATAAAACCGACTCTAATGCTTTTATCCTTGCTCCCCTTTCCGCTAAGGGGAAGAAAATAGGTTTGCTTTACGCGGATATGGGGGTAAGTCATCGGTCTATAGATGCAAGTCACCAGGCGGGTTTTCAGCAATTCTTTTTGCAGGCAAAGCTTGCATTGAATGTACTGGCAGCGCGCTAAAAATTTCTCGCCTAACCTTTAGTGATATCGACAAACACTGTTAGGCGCTGACCAGGTTGAAGATACTTCTTTTTCCCAAGGTTGTTCCATTGTTTTAGTTCGTTCACTGAGACATTAAAGCGATTTGCAATTCGCCACAAAGAATCACCATTTCGGACGCGGTAGCTTAGCCGCTTGAGTTTGTCTCTCGGAGCGTACGAGCTGTTCAGCGAAGGAACATAATTAACAGTAGGTTGTTTTTGCGCTACCTGTGTTTTGCCTGCCGTGTTGGACCAGATTAGTAATTGTTTGCCAGGGCGAAGGACGTCTCCTGGTGCCATCGAATTCCACTTCGCCAACTGCCGAATGCCAACCTTGTGCGCACGGGAAATGTCCCAAAAAGTGTCTCCGGCTTTTACTGTGTAGAAAACCTTTGATGCACCATTTTTTCCTTGCACTTTTGTTTGTACGCTGGCGATGCGGTTTTGCTCGCTAAGGTTGTAGAACCGTTTGTTTTGAGATGCAACGGGGATCAATAACTCCTGTCCCTCATATATACGATTCCCTCGAAGCTTGTTTACTTGGGCGATGAGCGAAGGTGTCGTATGAAATTTGCGAGCAATTCTTGCCAAGGCGTCGCCTTTCTTTACCTTGTAACTGTCCCAAGTAAGTCGCTCAGATTTAGGAATGGAAGCCAGCCGTTGTTCGAACTGCTCTGATTTCGTTACGGGCATGAGCAGCCGGAACGGCCCACTTGGCGGTGTTGCCCACTGGTTTAACCCCGGGTTTAATTGATAAATCTCTTCAATATCTAGCTCGGCAATATTTGCTGCTTGTGCAAGGTCAATTTGGCTATCCAATTTCACAACGTCAAAATAAGGCTGATTGGGGATGGATTTTAGAGTGATATTATACTTTGCCGGATCAGCGACGATCTTTGAGATCGCAAGGAGTTTTGGAACGTAGGCTCGGGTTTCTCGCGGCAGTTTCAATGACCAGAAGTCGGTTGGTTTCCCTGCTTTAAGATTGCGCCTTATTGAGCGCGCTACTCGACCTGAGCCTGTATTATAAGAGGCCAGGGCATGAAGCCAGTCACCGTCAAATTTCTTATTAAGCCAAGACAAATAACGGATCGCGCCTTCGGTTGAAAGAAGCACGTCCCGTCTACCGTCAAACCACCAGTCTTGATGCATGTCATACATTTTTCCCGTTCCGGGAATAAATTGCCATAAACCGGAAGCTCGACCATGACTGTAGGCAAACGCGTTGAATGCACTTTCGACAACGGGAAGCAGTGCGATTTCAAGCGGGATGTTTTCTTCTTCTAGGCGATCAACGATGTGATACATATAACGCGAAGCGCGAGTAAAAACACGATCTAGGTATTCAGGGTGCCTTAAATACCAATTCAGTTGTGCTTGAATGCGCTTGTTATCAGATTCAAGGTCGAGTGCAAACCCTTCTCGAATACGTTGCATTAGATCGCTTGGACGATCTATTTGTTCGACCACTTCAAGCGGAAGAGGTTGATGGTCGTATTCTACGAGCCAACCTGCTGGAGCATGAGGTAAGACGAGGGGTTGTACTGTGTTTTCTGAGAGAAATTGATCAAATGTTGCGATGTGTATTGCATCGAGAGGCGGTACGTCGTCGCGAACCTGGGTGGGCTGCTCATTGTGTTCGGTTTGCGCGTTCGGTGATGCCGTAACATGCCGCTCGAAGTGCGCGCAGCCCTGAAGGAGAGTAAGAGGCAGCAATGCGAAGATAAAAAAGAGACGGGTCATACCGCTAGTCGATTCCTATGTACTACGTGAGAACTTAAGCTTGGTCTTTGGCTTTTCGGATCGCCGAAAAGCAAGCTACTGCATCATCAAGGTTTATATAGCCGAGGTTTCGGAGATTATCGATGATCTCGGGGTCTGTTTCTCTTAAAAAAGGGTTAACTTTCTTCTCTAACTGTAAGCTTGTCGGAATCGTACTCTGATTACCGCTACGCAAAGATTCGCATTTAGAATTGTACTCATGCAAATCTTGGTTGCTGGGCATGAGTGTTTTCGCAAAGGCGAGGTTGGATAGCGTGTATTCATGAGCGCAGTAGATGTCTGTCGAATCCGGTAGCAATTTGAATTTCTCGAGAGAGTGCAGCATCTGTTCGGCGGTGCCTTCGAAAAGTCGACCGCACCCACCTGAAAACAAAGTGTCTCCTGAAAATAAGCGCGGGCGATTGTCGAGCACTGTGAGAAACGCAATGTGGTCGAGAGTATGGCCGGGAACTTCAATAACGCGAAATTCCAAACCAAGTAATGTGAAGCAATCCCCTTCGACATGTTCATGTTCAACGCCAGCATAACGTGATTCTTTAAATCCAATGACCTTGGCGCTCGGGAATACTTGTTTTAGGCGTTCTATTCCCCCAACGTGGTCAGGATGATGGTGTGTGACTAATATGGCATCAAGCGATAATTGGTGCTGTTTTAAATGCTCCAACACGGGTTCAGCTTGACCAGGATCCACGACGATCGCAGTTTTAGCATCCTGAATACACCAGATATAGTTGTCGACAAATGCTGGTATTGCTTCAATCGTGATGGTGCCCATTTGCATCTCTCGTTTTTCTAGCTTCTGTTAGTTTTTGAAACTACGAGTATACTGCTTAAAGCATCCGATTTGCCTTACGCTTCCGAAACCTTTTAGGACGATACGATGTACCACAACGACTTCTTTCAAGAGAAAGATCAGGCTTCTTCTTTCATGGCTACTCAAAAAGAGCTGGAAGATTGGTTTCAATCAGCTATTGGACGGTCGTTGTTGGCGAATCAACGGCAGCGCCTGGGGAAGTTAGTTGAGCGATGTTATGGGTTTCACCAAGCTGAAATAGGTGTCTCACATCGAATCCCTGTTGGTAATGCAAGTGGCTTGGGTCATGGTTTCTATGTTGTACCAAGGGCTGAACCTGACATGCCTGAAAATACTGTAGTGTCACTGAGCACTGAGTTAGCTTTAGATCATGATTGCGCAGACATGGTTATTCTTCATCACGCTCTTGATTTTAGTGCAGACCCGCATCAAACGCTTAGAGAGGCTGCTCGGATTCTAAAGCCCTCTGGTCACCTTGCTCTTGTGGGCTTCAACCCGCTTAGTTTATGGGGAGTGCTGAAGCTTTGTAATCGCTCGTCAAGAGGCCTTTGGCGCAACCGTTTTATCTCGGGTCATAGAGTGTCCGACTGGTTAAATCTTCTCGATTTTAAGGTCGATACCATGCGTTACTATTTCTATGCGCCGCCGATAAATCATCCTAGTACTGCAAGCAGGTTTGGTTGGATCGAGAGTATACTCAACTCCAAAGTGCCTTTGGGAGCCTACTACGTTATCATGGCGCAAAAACAGCAAGGGGCGAGGATCAACCTACGCCGTTCTTGGCGTAAACCGGCAAAAGTTATTGGTATTCCGGTCGCCGGTCGCGCCTCCCGTACTATTTTGGATGATCATTCCGACAGTTAAATTTTATGGCAGCAGAGATAGAGATTTATACAGATGGCGCGTGTAAGGGCAATCCAGGTCCAGGGGGTTGGGGTGCACTGTTGTTGAGTGGACAGCATCGCAAGGAGATTTATGGCGGGGAGCTGGAAACAACAAACAATCAGATGGAGCTAAAGGCCGCCATAGAGGGTCTTAGAGCCTTAAAAAACCCAAGCAAAGTTCGGCTTTATACTGACTCGCAATATGTAAAAAACGGGATCGAAAGTTGGATTAGCAACTGGAAGAAGAATAACTGGAAGACTTCCGCGAAAAAGCCGGTGAAGAACTCTGATTTATGGCGCGCGTTGGATGCAATGTGCCAAAGCCATGAGGTCGAGTGGAGGTGGGTGAAAGGTCATAGTGGTCATACCGAAAATGATATCGCGGATGCGCTCGCGAACAAGGGCGTTGAGTTTGTATTAAATAAAGAGAATATGTGATGCGTCAAATCGTACTTGATACCGAAACCACCGGCATAGACCCTAAGCAAGGACATCGTGTTATCGAAATTGGGTGTGTGGAATTGATCAACCGAAAGTTGACTGGCGAGCATTACCATGTGTACATCAATCCCGAACGCGTTGTTGAGCAAGAAGCCATAGATGTTCATGGAATTACAAACGAGTTTCTAGCGGACAAACCGCGATTTGCCGAAGTCGCGCAATCATTTTTTGAGTTTGTGGATGGCTCGGAGCTAGTGATCCACAACGCCGCGTTTGATGTCGGCTTTATTAACCACGAGTTTTCTCTGTTACGTCCAAAGCGTCCGGCTATTGAAAAAAATTGCGGTGTACTAGATACCCTAGCGATGGCGCGTCAAAAGCACCCTGGTGCAAAGGTAAGTCTCGATGCTCTTTGTAAGCGGTATGGAATCGATAATGGTCACCGTACTCTGCACGGCGCATTGCTAGATGCTGAGATTCTTGCCGATGTATACCTCCTTCTTAGTGGCGGCCAAGAAGCGTTCGAGCTTGGTCATGGGGTTGGCGGTGGTGCGAGTGTTGGTGAAATTACCCGGTTAGACCGCAACTCGACTGAATCGGCTCTTCCCATTATTTACGCATCTGAAGACGAGTTGGCAGAGCACCAAGCATACGTGGCAAAACTTGGCGATTCTCAAGCAAAACTCCTTTGAGCAGAGTCACTTAGTTTTATTGTTAAATACTTTGCTTTAACCTTCCTTTCGCTTGTTAAGCGCTGAAAATGATCTATAAATTAAAAGGTAGAGATTGGTAACTTTCGGGTAGGCCGGGAGTAGCAGCGGGCGTAATATCGCCTAGAAAACGGAAAAGCGGAGTGTTGTCACTATGTCGCAAACGAATAATCAAGCGACTTTAGACGCAGTACATAAGGAAATCGAAACTACCCTTCAAGCTGCAGAGCAAAGCTTGGGGCGGTTTCTTGATGATCGCGATAATGGCGAGGATTTGCAGAACTGCATCGATTGCCTGAATCAGTTGCGCGGCATTTTTGTCGTGGTTGAGTTGAAAGGTGCGATTGCTCTCACTGAAGAAGCCATTCAGCTTGCTACTGATGTGCCTGTTGGGGCTACCGATGCCAAAAACGACCTTCTTTCAGGGCTCAGTGATGCGGTGTTCGTGCTTAAGCACTACGGTGAGTACCTTGGCGCGGAAAAACATGATTTCCCAGAGCTGTTACTAGGTACTATCAATCAACTTCGACTCCTCCGTAAACAAGGTCCTATGCTGGAGTCTGGTTTCCATACATTTGATGAGCGCAAATCGATTGATTTAATGTCATCGGTTTCACTAGATGGGCTCTCTCCACTTTCTGATTTCGAACATCATGCCCATCGCTTTCGTCATATCTTCCAAACTGGTTTGATTGCGATTCTTAGAGATAATGCAGATGAAATGGGTTTAAGACTAATTAAGCGCTCTGCAGAGGGCGCTGCCCGTTTAAGTATTGGCTATGGTATGGCGCCTTTTTGGTCACTTTTCCATGATGTTGTTAGTAAGCTGCTTGAGACGAATGCAGAACTGATTGATGTCAGAAAACGACTATTAATGCAGGTTGAAAAGCTGTTCAGAGAAATGGTCAGAGATGGAGCAAGCGCTTCAGACAAAGATCCATCTGAAACAGTCGTACGTGAATTTTCGTTTTTGCTGTCAGTGATAGATTCTGACGGCGATCTTGGTAAAACACTGTTGTCCCACATTGATTGTGAAGCACGGTATACCGAGTCAGAGCGAGTTAGAGAATTTGAGAAGTTTAAAGGGCCAGGTGCACAGGTCATTGACTCCTTGGCTAAGGCGTTGAACGAAGACATTCTAACGATCAAAGAGAAGTTGGATTTGTTCGAGCGAGGGTCAAGCGTCTCTGATGAAGAGGTAGAGATTGTCGCTGAAGTTATGACAAGGTTGTCGAGCGTATTGATTATTCTCAATCTTCCGCGTTTGAGCGCTGACTGCCTTGAAAAGGCGGCCATAGTTCGTGGTTGGCTAGGTTCAAGTGGCGAGGTGAGCGAGGACCAATTGTTACTGGTTGCTGATGCGATTATTGGCGTTGAGGCCGCGATAGCCAAATACAAAGAATCTGGCACCGAGACGGATCATGTGTTGGTTGAGAAAGATCCTGATAACCACTTCTTGAAGGAAGCCCGCTCCATGGTTGTAGAGGAATCACAGGGTAGTTTAGCGCTGGCTAAACGGTCGATATCGGCCTATTTGGATTCGGGCGGCGATAAGCTTCATTTGGCGAACGTGACGCAGGCATTGGATTGCACTCGTGGCGGATTATTCTTGATGGGCAGAGAGCGTGTGTCCAAGATTATTGCCTCTTGTGAGGCATGTATTAAGTCGGAGTTAATTGATGCTCAATCTATGCCCGATGAGAAGCTTTTGGAGACACTGGCAGATGCGCTATCGTCTATCGAGTACTACCTTGAAGCGATGGGCCAAAGGACGTCAGCGAATGAAGAGTTGTTGAAATTATCAGAAGATAGCTTGCGTTCAATTGGTTATGAGGTTGCGGCTTAGTCGGTTATAATTGGCGATTGCGGAAGCAAGAAAAAAGGCGATCAAAATGATCGCCTTTTTTTGTGCCTATAAGCCGAAGCTTACATGCTGAATAGTTCGCCAAGCTTGGTGGCTAGCATCATGTCGCCTTCAGCACGAAGCTGACCAGCCATGAATGCTTGCATGCCGTCAGTTTCGCCGCTCACGATACCGTTTAGCGTTTCAGTGCTCATGATAAGTGTCACTGAAGGATCGTCATGATCGCCTTCTGCTAGCTCACAAGTGCCGTCAGCAATTGTTAGGTTGTAGTTAGAATCGTCTTCAATATTAAATTGGAAAACCAAGTCCAAACCTGCTGCTGCATCTGCGTTAAAGTTTGCTTTTAGTGTTTCGAAAGTAGCTGCTACAGACATTAGAGTACCCTTCATTTTTATCTGTTGATGCCAGCGTAAGCGCTGACGCATAGTTTACTAACCTATTTGATGATCTTGAGCTCGGTATTTGAGCCAAAGTAACAAGTTATGAGGCTAGACCGTTTGCGATGAAACGCAAAATCGTCGGAGCAGATTATTGGGATTGATCTTTTATGTCAATAGTGCTGATCGAACGCTCGTTTGATTTTTGTGGTAAATGCACAAAACCTTGTATTAGTGAGTAAAAGCCCTAATATCATGGACTTCTAACGACATTATGAAAACAAAGAGGTTTGAGTGGAATTTCTTGGCGAGTACGGTTTGTTTTTGGCGAAAGCTGTTACTGTTTTGGTGGTTGTCTTGCTGACGATCGCGGCTGTCGCAAGCGCTTCTTCGCGCGCGCAGGGTGATAAAAAAGCTCGATTAAAAGTGGAAAAGCTGAATGACGAGTATGAGGATCATAAGTCTACGCTTGAACAGGAGATTCTGACGCGTGAGCAGCTTAAGGAGCGTGATAAGGAAGAAAAGAAGCGTCTTAAGTCCGAGAAGAAAGCTGCTGGAAAAGGCAAGAGCATCGCGAAGCCAAAACCTCGTGTTTATATTTTGAATTTTGATGGTGATATCAAAGCTAGTGCTGTCGATACCTTTCGCGATTCGGTGACCGCTCTTTTGCAGGTAGCAGATGCTCAGTTAGACGAAGTGGTTGTGCGGTTAGAGAGTGGGGGAGGAATGGTGCATTCCTATGGCCTTGCTGCTGCGCAGCTAGACCGGATTAAGAAGGCTGGTCTTAACTTGACCGTGGCCGTCGATAAGGTCGCTGCCAGTGGTGGCTACATGATGGCATGCGTTGCCGATAAGATTATTGCATCACCATTTGCAATTGTGGGTTCGATCGGTGTCGTAGCCCAGATGCCGAACTTTCATCGTCTGTTGCAAAAAAACGATATCGATTATGAGGTGCTTACGGCTGGTGAATACAAGCGAACGCTGACCCTCTTTGGAGAGAATACAGAAAAAGGCCGTGAAAAGTTTCGCCGTGATCTGGAAGACACTCATGTTTTGTTCAAGCACTATGTCGCTGAACGGCGGCCGCAGGTGGACATAGAAAAGGTGGCTAATGGAGATATTTGGTTTGGCACCAAAGCACTTGAGGAAAAGCTCGTTGACGAGATCATGACGTCGGACGAGTACATTTCGAACCGTGTTCAGAATGTAGATGTCTACGAAATTGAGTTTAAAGAGAAAAAGTCTATTGCTGATAAGCTAGGTTTTGCGGTGAGCAGCGGTATAGAGCGCGCGCTCGGAAAGTATATTTCAGAAACAGAAAGCACCAAGGGCATGCGGGCTTAACGTGTTATCGGCTTACTAAGCTTACGATTCGACGGCGCTGACGTAAAACCAAGTGCCGTTTTCTTTCTTGAAGTAACTGTTTTCTTTAAGGCGATGTGCTCGCCCATCAATTTTGTA
>NZ_LWFT01001249.1:0-970 GCF_001635105.1 Oleiphilus sp. HI0079 | reverse complement strand
GCGATGATTCCAAGCTTGCGCGCAAGCACATGGCAGCATCGCTCCCGGAAGATTGGGATATCGAACTACAGTTCGCAGAGCACGGTGCCGAAGCGCTGACGCTGTTAAAAGCTGGCGAAGCAGAGGTCATGTTCATCGACCTCAATATGCCTGTCATGGATGGCTACGAGACACTCGAGATGATCGCTAAACTTGGGCTTCCTTGTGTCAGCGTCGTCGTTTCTGGAGACATTCAGCCCGAAGCTCACGAAAGGGTGAAACGCCTCGGTGCAATCGACTTCATTAAAAAACCAATTGATGAAGGGGTGCTTAACAGCCTACTAGAAAACTACGGACTGTACCGCGCTTCAGACGTATCATCAGAGAGCGGCGACAAGACCTGCAAAAATCGCCAAGAGGCTGTTGAAAGCCTCGCGCATATCGACTACCGAGAATATATGCAGGAAGCGAGCAATGTCGCTATGGGTCAGGCAGCAGATCTACTCGCTCGCTACCTGAACGTTTTTGTCAAACTCCCTATCCCTAACGTCAATCTAATTGAAGTTGGTGAGCTGAGATGGCTCTAGCGCAAACGGAAGATACGTCCAGCTACTCTGCTGTATGCCAAGGTTTTATTGGTTCCGGCATCTCTGGTGAATCCTTACTTATATTCAATGATGCTAGCTTCAGTGACATGGCATCACTGCTTAATTTTCAAGGCGAAATCGATCGAAAGGCAGAGCTTGAGTTGCTTATGGAGATGGCAGGAATTTTATCCGGCGCCTGTATTAATGGTTTGGCAGATCAACTGGATTTGGTATTTAGCCAAGGACATCCCGTAGTATTGGGGCAGCATGTCCAAGTCAATGAGCTCATCGGTGCAAACGCAAACCGATGGAAGCAAACCCTTGCGGTAGAAATTAACTACACCATAGAAAACCACAATATATCGTGTGACCTTTTGCTTCTTTTTACAGAGGACTCACTCGAT
>NZ_LWFT01001248.1:0-1313 GCF_001635105.1 Oleiphilus sp. HI0079 | reverse complement strand
CGTCGGCGAAACCGTCGACCAAAGCGTGCAGACACGCTAGGAAGAGCAAAGAAGATACTCCTCCATATCAGAAGTAAACTTAGGATTCGTTTTTTACTTTCACCTGCTTTGACTTTTGCAGGTCTTTGTAAACGAACCAAGCAAAACCACCTAAAAATGCAATTGTGCCACCGATTACGAGTAAGCTAGCGGCGATAGTTTCATCAAAATACATTGTTTGTTCCTCCTCAATTGTTGAGCCCAGATTAGCACCAGCCTAATCTCAAGCAATTGACATACATCAAACTAAGTTGCCTTTGTTCGTTATGGATTGCATCACGCTTTTTACGGCAATTGGCAATCACACTTGCTCATTACACGCACTTAGAACAGACTTCCCGCTTCGCTAACCACTTTGCAAGCAAGCCCATGTCTTTAATGTTCGAAGAAATTGATAGTCAGACCTCGCCACTTGGAGAGATCTCCCTCAGACGGCGGCGTCTGCCTGCTTTTGGCGAACGGGACATCTACGAAGTGAAACTTGGCGACGAGTTTTTAATGTCCAGTATGTTCGTCGATGCAGAACAAGCACTTTCAACACTCGGGCTTGCAGCACTAACAGGCAACTCTCTGGATGTTGTGGTTGGGGGTCTAGGCTTAGGTTACACGGCTGTAGAAGCGCTTAAAGACCCACGGGTAAATGAGCTTCTGGTGGTTGATGCGCTTGATACGGTTATTAACTGGCACAAAGACGAACTCGTGCCATTGGGGAAAATACTAAACGCTGATCAGAGAAATCGCTATATCAGTGGCAGCTTCTTTGACCTAGCCGTCGAGCCAAACTCGGGATTCGATCCAACACAGCCAGGCAGGCAATTTGACGCGATATTGTTAGACATAGACCACTCTCCAACAGAGTTTCTAAATAGCGCCAATGCCCACTTTTATACTAGCGAAAACTTGCGCCAGATGGCGGCACAATTAAAACCGAATGGTGTATTTGCCATGTGGTCTCAAAACCTGCCGGAGACCGAGTTTGAAGAACTGTTAAACACGGTATTTCCGAAAGTTGAATCGCACATCGTATCGTTTTTTAATCCTTTCAGGAGCCGAGAGGAAACAAATTCCGTTTACGTGTGCGTTGCATCTTAGCGTGTGCTTGTCCCAGATTGATCCATCATTCCAAAATTACCGTTTTGATCGAATTTATCGCGGACAAAATTCGGTATAGGACAGCTAGAAAAATCAGCAGCATTCACGAAAACATACACCGCTTCAGCGGTTGCAATCAGCGCGTGTCCAGCTGAACTGCGCACTTCAGTGTGCAGAGAAAA
>NZ_LWFT01001247.1:0-478 GCF_001635105.1 Oleiphilus sp. HI0079 | reverse complement strand
AGCAGTGGGGTTATCTTTCGGTGCTACAGCAGGTACATTGGAAGACGTTAAAAAGCGCGGTACGTTGTCTTGTGGCGTGAGTACCGGCCTTGCAGGCTTTTCTCAAAAAGATGAGAAAGGTGAGTGGAGCGGTCTTGATGTAGACGTATGTAAGGCCGTTGCTGCAGCTGTCCTAGGCGATGCAAGCAAAGTTCAATATAAGCCTTTGACTGCAAAAGAACGTTTCACTGCGCTTCAGTCTGGTGAAATTGATCTCCTTTCTCGTAACACAACTTGGACACATACTCGTGATACTTCGCTTGGTTTAAACTTCGCGGGTGTTAACTACTATGATGGCCAAGGCTTCATGGTTTCCAAAAAGCTGGGTGTTAAAAGTGCTTTAGAGCTTGATGGCGCTGCAGCATGTATTCAAGCTGGTACAACGACAGAGTTGAACCTTGCTGACTACTTCCGTGCGAACGGTATGAAATATACCGCG
>NZ_LWFT01001246.1:0-665 GCF_001635105.1 Oleiphilus sp. HI0079 | reverse complement strand
GTTATGTCGATATTTTCGATGGAGGACCGGTGATGGAGACCTTTGTTGAAGAAATTCGAGGCGTTCGAGAGAGTAAAGTTTTACCGTATAGAGTTGATGAACAGCATAAAGCGCCTGTTGGTGAACGCACTGACTATGTGGTTTCGAATCGAAAAATGGAGCGTTTCAGAGCCTTGCTTGTATCCAAAGAGCAGGTCGCCCACGACCATGTTAGTTTGAGTAAAGAGCAAGCTGATGCGTTATTGATAGATGACCAATCTGATATTCGCGTGATACCGCTTCGTTACGAATAGGAGAGCAGCATGTCCAACCTTGGGTTGTTGATTAATGGTAAATGGCAGGAAGGTTCCGGCCCTGTTCTTGAAAGTACGAACCCCTATACGCAAGAGCGTGTTTGGTCTGCCACAACGGCAAATAGTGATGACGTCGATCATGCTATATCGGCTGCACGCTCTGCATTCGTTGATTGGGCACGTACCTCTTTTGAGCAGAGAGTGGCCTTAGTTGAACGTTTCAAAGAACAGCTTCAGACAAACACCGAAGCGCTTGCAGATGCGATCGGTAAAGAGACGGGTAAGCCTTTGTGGGAGTCGCGCACTGAAGTTGCGGCAATGATTGGCAAGGTCGGAATTTCAATTCAGGCATATAACGACCGAACAGGTTCT
>NZ_LWFT01001245.1:0-719 GCF_001635105.1 Oleiphilus sp. HI0079 | reverse complement strand
CGCGATCACTGAAAAAACAAAAGCCATCATGCCGGTCAGCCTTTATGGACAACCGGCAGACATGAATGAGATCAATGCCATTGCAAAAAAACATAGTTTAAAGGTCATTATCGATGGTGCACAAAGCTTTGGTTCAACCTACAAAGGCCAAAGCGAGGTGAATCATGGAGATTTCTACACCACCAGCTTTTTCCCTGCCAAGCCACTAGGTTGCTATGGTGATGGCGGCGCAGTATTCACTAATAATGACGAATACGCCGAGAAGCTTAAAATGCTGCGCGTACATGGACAGAATAAACGCTATCACCATAAATACATTGGCATTGGTGGGCGTTTAGATACCATTCAGGCAGCTGTGCTACTCGCGAAGTTGCCCCGTTATGCTGATGAGATCGCAGCGAGACAAAGCGTTGCCTTGATGTATAACGAGCAGTTGTCAGATTCCAGTGCGGCGGGTGCTTTTACCTTGCCACAAGTAAAGGCTGACCGTACCTCTGTTTATGCGCAATACACCCTTCGCGTTAAAAACCGCGAATCGTTGCAAGCGAAGTTAAAAGAGCAAGGCCTACCAACAGCAGTGCATTATCCAATGCCATTACATCTACAAGAATGCTTTGATTACTTGGATCATGATAAGGGTAGTTTTCCATTGGCTGAAAAAGCAAGTGCTGAAGTTATGAGCTTGCCGATGAACGCATTTTTGGGTGTCAGTGAAATCG
>NZ_LWFT01001244.1:0-930 GCF_001635105.1 Oleiphilus sp. HI0079 | reverse complement strand
GAGTATAAATCCTCCCTGATTGTATTCGACGTGCTCTTTTCGGAGTACGATACGCAGCACCCCGAGGATGATCTAAGACTCACTCAAGCAATCGAGAACGCGGGCAATGTCCTGCTCCCCTTGCATATTCACCCATTGGCCTACGACAAGCCACTTTCTGAAATCTTACCCATTCCGGAACTAGCAAATGCCGCAAAGGGCTTAGGCCATGTTCATGTTGAGCTAGACGAGGACGGATTAACACGCGGGATTTATCTCAATACGGGCGTTGGCGAAGCATACTGGCCCTCAATCTCACTCGCAATGGCGATTGAAACCAATCCCATGATCCAGTACCTACAAGAGATCCGGCAACAAACGCGCGCGCCGTATGTCTCGGTTAATAGTGAGTATCGCTTAATCCCCTTCGCAGGCCCCCGCGGTACCTATCCTACTCATAGCTTTATCGATGTCATGTCGAACAAAGTAGACCCTAATACTTTTAGAGATAAAACGGTTCTCATTGGCGCTACTGCGGCAGGGCTAGGCGACATCATTCCGACGCCATTCTCACACATGAACAGCCCTATGTCCGGAGTAGAAATTCACGCAAACGCCTATTCAGCAATCGTCAATGGAGAAATCATCCAGACCGTTTCTGAACGATGGACTTATCTTTTAACGTTCGCATTTATTCTGATACCCATTCTGATCTTCCCTCGAATTCGCCCAACCTTAGTGATGCCCTCGACCATTCTTCTGGTCGGCTGCATTCTCGGTTTTAGCTACATTCTTCTCGCATATGAAAGAACATGGTTTCCCCCGGTAAATAGCGTGCTAGGTATTCTCATTGCCTATCCACTCTGGAGCTGGCAGCGTATGCGACATCTAAACAGTTTTTTCAGCAACGAGCTTGAAAGGCTTAGCCAAGAACCAGACTTAAGCTTTCGC
>NZ_LWFT01001243.1:0-1045 GCF_001635105.1 Oleiphilus sp. HI0079 | reverse complement strand
TTCAGTGACTTAGCGCGGCTCGGTTCGTAGCCCCATTACCAAGCTGACACACATTAACAGCAGTACGAAGGTAAACGGTAAACCGGTTGAGATTGCACCGGCTTGCAAGGCTTGAATCGCTTCTGTGCCGCCAATCCAAAGCAGCGCGGCAGCGATAGCACCTTCGATGGTTGCCCAGAAAATACGCTGTGGAACCGGAGCATCAATTTTGCCGCCAGCGGTAATGCTGTCGATAACGAGTGAGCCGGAATCAGACGAAGTGATGAAGAATACGAGCACCAGAACGATCGCAATCATTGAAAGCACGTGCCCCATGCTTAAGGCATCAAACATCTGGAACATCGCAAGCGGAACCGATTTGAGGCCGTCTGTTCCCAGAGCGCCAATGCTATTTGCTACCTGATCGATGGCCATGCCACCGTAGACAGACATCCAAAGCACAGTGACAAGCGTCGGGATTGCCAGAACGGCTACAAGGAATTCACAAATCGTGCGGCCCTTTGATACACGTGCGATAAACATCCCTACGAAAGGGGACCATGAAATCCACCATGCCCAGTAGAATACAGTCCAGCCTTGGAACCATGCTTCATCAGGACGACCATGCGGGTTGCTCAGAGGAATAATATTTTCGATATACGCCATGAGTGTTGTCGGGATCGAGCCCAATGCGACAGCTGCGCCCATTAAGGCAACCAGTGTCAGTAGGGCAAATGCAATCACCATGTTGACGTTACTAAGTACTTTGACCCCGCCTTCAAGGCCGCGCACAACCGAAATGATGGCCAGCAAAGTGACACCAATAATGACCGTGATTTGTAAGCCGATACTGGCCTCAATGCCAAACACATGCTGAATGCCTGAAGCGGCTTGCTGGGCACCTAGGCCTAGCGAAGTAGCAAGACCAAATAGCGTGGCGAGTACCGCAAGAATATCAATAATGTGTCCCGGCCAACCCCAAGTGCGGTCACCGAGAATAGGGTAGAAAACAGAGCGAATAGAGAGAGGCAAGCCTTTGTTATAACAAAAGAAAGCAAGTGATAAT
>NZ_LWFT01001242.1:0-695 GCF_001635105.1 Oleiphilus sp. HI0079 | reverse complement strand
CGGTTTGCGGGAGGGGATAGCTTCGACATGACGTTTGGCTCGGCCCAATCGGCCATTGGCTTGTACATTCATATCGGCTTTGAATCACTTCTTTTTGATAACGATATAACGCTAACAACGAATACTGGTCTCGTCGCTAATCTGTCTGCGAACGCGGATCAACAGCTACTAGACGGCGAAGCCTATTTCATCGGCCTGTATTCCGACTCAGCAGCAGACGCGTTCACTAGCGTCTCATTTTCAAGTTTCCCAGAAGACTATTATTTCAACGTGGATGACATCACCTTTGCCCAAATGTCATCTCCACCGGGCGCCGTCTCAGAGCCGAGCTCGCTAATCTTGCTTAGCCTTGCTTTGGGAGGATTGATTCGATTGCGAAAATCGACCTGCTAACGCACTTGAGATGATCGATCGATACAAAATGACATAACTCTTGATGAGTGTTGTTTGTAGTACTCAAAAGGATCCGAAAAACATGCTCACAGGAGAGAGCAATGAAACAAACACTAAAAACGCTAATCGCCGGCGCTGCATTAACGGTAGCCGCCACTTCCGCAACTCACGTCTCTGCAGAGCCCTTTTTAGGCGAGATTGCTTGGGTACCTTACAATTTCGCCCCTCGTGGTTGGCAATTCTGTGATGGCCAACTGCTTCCAATTAACCAATATAGCGCCCTATTTTCATTGCTCGGCACC
>NZ_LWFT01001241.1:0-1243 GCF_001635105.1 Oleiphilus sp. HI0079 | reverse complement strand
TGTGCGACAGAACATCCAACCCTCATGTTCAATCCCTTGGAACACACTTAAACCTGCAATCACTTGTGCAGCAGAAGTCGCGACTTGCTGGCAAAGCTCAAGCGCCTTCGGCCCTTGCACAGCGACCATAGCTAGCTTTGGTCGCTCCGTTAAAGAGGCGTCAAAACCGGAAATTTGCGCTTCCATCCATGCCAAATCTTTCTCTCGTGTCGCACAATTCACGACCAATCGAAATCCTTCAGGCATTCGATAAACAATGAGATCATCAATAACTCCGCCCTGCTCATTGAGCATGCCGGTATAGAGCGCTTTGCCTATAGTTTTCAGTTTAGCGACGTCGTTGGCCAAAAGCTTTCTAAGATAGGATTCAGAATCAGGACCTGTGAGATCTACAATCGTCATATGCGATACGTCGAACATACCCACGTCTTGACGAACAAAATGGTGTTCTTCTACCTGGGAGCCATAATGAATTGGCATGTCCCAGCCACCAAAATCAACGATCTTAGCACCTGAATCAAGGTGCGCCTGATACAAAGGAGTTTTGTTACCCACAGAGAGGCTCCGGTAGCGAGTTTGAGTAGGCGGGCATTTTACCGAAACAAGCGCAGTAAAAACTAGCTTTTGAATAAAATTCGGTCAAAGAAACTTAGAATAGCCGGAAGATGCGAGGCGAATGATTGATAGGAGTGGTCGCCACCGCGCGTCAAAGACATCTTCGCCCCCACTAACTTGTTTGCAGCCTCACGATAGTCGAGCACCTCATCATCGGTTTCACTTAAAAGAAAAAGGTGCGATAAATCCAAAGCATCAGGGGACGATTCCAGCTCGAGCAACTGCTGCATATGCTCCGCTTTTACCTCATATCGCTCACCTGTGTACATATTGGTGTTTGTACCGATGTAATCAGTCAGCAATTCGAACGGTTTTACTGCCGGGTTGATTAATACAGCAGGCAATTCATATTCGGCATGTAAAAACAAACTGTAATATCCACCAAGGCTACTACCAATCACACCTGAAATATCGCCGCTCTCAATCATACCCCTGAGAAGGGTAATAGCCTGTTTAGGCTCAGGAGGCAAAGCAGGAACTTCGAGATGATACCGCTGACTTTGGTTGAAATAGACTTGCGCCTGTGAGGCTTTGACTGAGGCGGGAGAGCTATTAAATCCGTGCAAATAGAGTAAGGATTTAGTAACCATTACTTTTTAAATCAAGTTCATACTCAAAACTATTTGCG
>NZ_LWFT01001240.1:0-593 GCF_001635105.1 Oleiphilus sp. HI0079 | reverse complement strand
AACCGCCTGGTTGAATCACGCAAGCAATACCAGCGTCTGCCGCGTTATCAATGCCGTCCCGAAAAGGGAAAAATGCATCTGAGGCCATCACGGAGCCAGCTACTTTAAGGCCAGCATGTTCTGCCTTGATTGCCGCAATACGAGCTGAATTTACACGGCTCATCTGGCCTGCACCAACACCCACTGTTTGTAGATTCTTGCCATACACAATGGCGTTTGACTTCACCATCTTTGCAACTTTCCAGGTGAATAATGCATCTCGTAACTCGTCTTCGGTTGGTTGACGGCGACTAACTACCTTAATCTCACCAAGATTGATCATTCCTAAGTCGCGCTCTTGAACAAGGATTCCGCCATTAACGCGTTTGTAATCCATCGCAGGACTTGCTTTCGTTAGCGTTCCACAAACAAGTAGGCGAACATTTTTCTTGGTGCTTACCGCTGCAATTGCTTCGTTACTTGCAGACGGCGCGATAATTACCTCGACAAATTGTCGATCAACAATCGCTTGCGCGGTTTTTCCATCAAGCTCTCTGTTAAAGGCGATGATGCCGCCGAAAGCCGACTCAGGATCGGTCGCGTAGGCATTTTCA
>NZ_LWFT01001239.1:0-14237 GCF_001635105.1 Oleiphilus sp. HI0079 | reverse complement strand
CAACTGGTAGTGGATGTTCACCTTATGGGCAGCGTTAACTGTACCAAAGCCGTGTGGCAGATCATGCGGGATCAGAACTATGGGCGTATCGTCATGACCACATCATCCTCCGGTATGTATGGCAACTTTGGCCAAACCAACTACGGCGCTGCGAAAATGGCGGTGCTTGGTTTCATGAACACTCTTGTTCTTGAAGGCGCGAAAAACAACATCCGTGTAAACGCGCTTTCTCCAACAGCGGCAACACGTATGACGGAAGACCTACTCAGCGAACAGTTGCTTGCGATGCTTCAACCTGAAGCCGTAACCGCTGGATTAATCACTTTGTGTCATGAAGATGCGCCAAACCGACTTATCCTTTGTGCAGGCGCTGGCGGTTACGCAAGCACACGCCTATTCGAAACGGAAGGTGCATTCATCCCTGCAGAAGAGCAAGCTGGCGAAGCAGTATTAAGTAAAATGCCAGAGATTTGCGACACAGACCGTCAATCAGAATTGGCGTCGGGTCCAAGTCAAACTGAGAAGTTCCTTAAAATGGCCGCAGCACATCTCGCTGCAAACGCATAAGGTGACCAAGATGAGAGAAGCAGTAATTGTAAGTGCAGCTCGCACCCCAATCGGAAAAGCGTATCGCGGAGCATTCAATGACACAGAGGCACCGAGCCTTTCTGCGCACGCTGTTAAAGCCGCCGTTGAGCGCTCTGGTGTAGATCCGGCTGAAATCGACGACTGCGTATTCGGCGCAGCACTCCAACAGGGTACGCAAGGCAGCAATTTCGCTCGTGTTGTTGCAATGGCTTCGGGCCTGCCTGTTAGTGTTGCCGGTATGACGCTGGATCGTCAGTGCGCCTCAGGAGTCATGTCCATCGCGACGGCGGCGAAACAAATCATGGTAGATGGCGCGCCAATCACGATCGCTGGCGGTTGTGAGTCCATCTCTTTGGTGCAGAATGACAAGATGAACATCACTCGCATGATCGACCCAAACGCGGTCGCACATGCTCCAGCCTTGTATATGCCCATGCTCGATACAGCAGAAGTGGTTGCCAAGCGCTATAACATCTCGCGCGAAGCGCAAGACGAGTATGCGGTTGAATCACAAGCGCGCACTGCCGCAGCGCAGGAAGCCGGCAAATTTGACCAAGAGATTATTCCTGTTACGACGACCAAACTGGTTCAAAACAAAGAAACCGGCGAAATCAGCAAAGAAACCGTTACGCTAGTTCAGGATGAAGGTAACCGTCCAGGCACGAACTTCGAAGGTCTTTCTGGCTTGCGCACCGTGCGCGAAAACGGCTGCATCACAGGAGGCAACGCATCCCAACTCTCTGATGGCGCTGCCGCGGTTGTGATGATGGACAGCAAGCTGGCCGAGCAACGCAATCTGAATGCCTTGGGTATTTACCGCGGCATGGCTGTGGCGGGTTGTGAGCCAGATGAAATGGGCATCGGTCCGATCTACGCAATTCCTAAGCTATTAAAGCGCTTTAATCTCACAATGGATGACATCGGTTTGTGGGAGTTAAACGAAGCATTTGCCGTTCAGGTTATCTACTGTCGTGACAAACTTGAGATTCCACACGATCGTTTGAACGTAAACGGTGGCGCTATCTCTATCGGCCATCCTTACGGCATGAGCGGCGCTCGCATGGCAATGCACGCGTTAATCGAAGGGAAACGTCGTGGCGTTCGCTATGTTGTTGTGACAATGTGCGTCGGCGGTGGCATGGGCGCAGCGGCGTTGTTCGAAGTCGCGTAATACCCAATCCACGTCAGACGGTTAGACGCATCACAAGGCGCATAGCATCCACTTTGCGCCTTTGTTTTATCTGCAACAGTGTATTGCTAACCGTGCCTTTTTACGCAACACGCCAAGTGCTATGGTTACGGTTTTACTTGGGGTGACATAACGTCCTCCAAGCAACTATAAACAGGAAATGCGCCATGGCCGAGATTTTGACGATCTGCCTTGTCATTGTTGGTTTGATTAATTTCCTACCCGTTGTTGGCATTATCTCGGCTCCAAAGCTTGAGTCCGCATACGCAATTTCATTACAAAGTATCGAGCTGCAAATCCTCATGCGTCATCGCGCATTGCTGTTTGGTATTTTGGGCGGATTTATACTTTTCTCAGCCTTTAACCCCACCTACCAAATCGCAGCAATGGTTATGGCTGCTGTCAGCATGATTGGCTTCGCTGTTATCGTGCTCATATCAGAAGGCTATAACGCAGCGATCGCAAAGGTCTTCAAAATTGACATAGTGGCGATCGTATTCTTAGCCATTGCAGCAGCGCTAAAATACTATATTGAAGTCCGTTAGGGCTCGATAGCAGCGCGCAACCTCTCTGGCTTGCAAGTAGCCGCTGCATTCGGGTTAACATTCAAGCACTATCAAAGACGCCGATCAAAGCAAGTGAAACAATCTAGAACGGCGTTTAGCGGGCAGCACTTTAATCTCTCCACTTTCCGGCGCTCCCTCTCGTGTTGCAAACACAGTTCTAATGCGTGGTACCTCAGCTTCATCACACTCGATCACAAATTGTGTTTCTTCCAGACTAAATTGCACAAGCCATTTCGTATGGCTCAAATGCGGATACGCACTTTGCTCGGGCATGGGCGCGCTTTGAAAACCCGCATACACATCGACCAACACCTTAACCAAACATTCCGCCGTCACCGCATAGCCCGTCGCCCAGGCACAGCGTCGCATAAACGCGCGACCGACTGCATGTGCGCTCAAAGCCATGAGTCGTTCAGACGTCCACGTATTAATTGGATCGGATGGATTGCACACCGAACGACACAGATACAATACGCCACCCTCTTCCTCATCGTCATTCCACGCACCGCTCGGCTCAATGTAGTAAACCGTCGATGTCGCTTCCCTTTGCCCAATGACTTCCGTCGCACCAAGCTGCTCCTGCATAAGCTCTTTGATGCGCTTATAGTGCATACGTTTTTTGCGCGAAGAGTCTTTGTTGCATCGCGCCATGTCTGCTGCAGCAACGTCAATCGACCCTTTGATACCTGCATCAAGAACGTGTAGTGACGATATGAACTCATCGGCCATAGAGCGCGCTTCACTTGGGCTAAGCTTGACCCGCGAACTAAACGCGAACGAGTCACTTGAACGGGGCTTAAAAAAGTTTGCTAGACCATCAATCTGATAGTGCGTTTGATTTACGTTATAAGCAGGTGTCATCACGGTTCAGCTCCACATTGGTGAGTACTTATCTCGTAGAGTAATGGCCGTTGCGACACTTCTTGTCGCGAAAGAGCAAAACTACTCAGCCAGCAAAGGAGTTTGCGTACGGCTCCCATCTCAAAGAAAACACAGATCTTGAGGCACACACCCGATCCCAAGGATCACAGCGATCGAGAGCAACGGTTCGGCGCGAGAATTGATCGCTTTAACTATCGCATTCAACATAAGTCGTCTTGGTGAATTACAATGTGCTCAATGAGGCTATGATCGACTTTTTTGGGCATCACTGGCTTTTAACTCAATTACTAAACAGGGACGTTCTTTATGTCTTACCTCGCTTTAAAGCATCTCCACATAACATGCGCGCTACTTACGATCGTGTCGTTTTCTCTGCGAGGTTATTGGATGCTCGTGGACTCGCAATTATTGCAGCATAAACTCGTGCGTATCTTGCCGCACATGGTCGATACCGTATTGCTGGTGAGCGCAGTCGCACTCACCATCACTATCCAACAATATCCTTTTCAAGACGCATGGTTGACGGCAAAGCTGTTCGCACTACTGGTGTATATCGCATTTGGCACGATGGCGCTAAAACGAGGAAGAACCAAACGCACCCGAGCCGTTTATTTCGTCCTATCGATAGCGACATTTGTCTATATTTTTAGCGTCGCTCGTTCGCATCAAGCCATACCATGGTTTGACGTGTAGAACACAGCCAAGCGGCCATTTCGAATCGCTGGCAAACACTTAAGGGAGGATTAATTTTGCGGAGCCGCAGAGCTTGGGCTGATAAGGAGGAGTTCGAAAACAAACTAAGAAGACATTAGAGTCCTCACGCTGCGAAACAAAGCTTAGTGATCAACGCGCTTCATCTTGACGACATTACCTTCTGCTTTGGGCGCAATAAACTCAAGAAAGTCGAAATAAGTTAACGGACGGGAGAAATGGTAACCTTGGCCATACTCGCATCCAAGGCTCTGAAGAAAGAGGTGGTGTTCTTCACTTTCGATGCCTTCCGCCACAGACTCCAGACCGAGTGAGTTAGAAAGCGCAACAATCGTCTCTACCACCGACTTGGCCTGCTCACTGCTCTCGAGCTCCATAACAAAAGACTTATCAATTTTAAGCGTTTCGATCGGTAGTTTTGTTAAATAATTCAGCGATGAATATCCTGTACCAAAATCGTCGAGCGCAATACTAAAGCCCATATCTCTTAACTTTTGCAGCGCCTGAATTGAATGATCTAAATCAGAAATGATTGAGCTCTCGGTAATCTCAAACTCAATCCAATCCGTTTTAATACTGTGCTTTTCGACTTGCTGTCGAATAAACGGTAATAAGGCCTCTGAGTGCAACTGAACAGGCGACAGATTAATCGCCATTTTTAAAGGTTTAACGCGTCTACGAACATTCAAATCGTAGGTTACAGCAAACGCTTGCTCAATCACCCAGTTACCTATCTGAATGATAATATCGCTTTCTTCTGCCACCGGAATAAATTCATCCGGGGGGATCATTCCAAATTCATTGTTTTTCCAGCGGATCAACGCCTCAGCGCCGATCGTTTCCTGATCACCCGACAAACTTATCTTCGGTTGATATTCAAGAAAGAACTCATCGTTATCAATGGCGCTTCTTAGCAACGACCTTATTCGCTGTTTGTGTTGGTTCTTCTGATCTAACTCAGAAGAGTAAAAAGTGTATCTGCACTTACCGGTTTCTTTTGCTTGATACATTGCTGCATCCGCATACTTAATCAGTTGTTCAACCTCTTCCCCATCATTTGGGAAGAGACTGACACCGATAGACGCGCCAAACTTAAACTCTTTACCTTGAAAGGTAATCGGCTTGCTCGCTAACTCTAAGAGATCTTCAGCTAGATGGACCATATCCTCCGCGCACTTCAAATGCGGAGCGATAACAGTAAACTCGTCACCCCCGAGGCGCGATAAGTGATCGGTATCCCGCACTCTTGATCGGAATCGTTTCGCAACCTCGATCAATAATCGATCGCCAGAAGAGTGGCCCAACGAGTCATTGATATGCTTAAAGTCATCCAGATCAATAAATAGAAGGCCCATCATGCTGCCCGCGCGCTTCGCCGCTTTTACCTCTGCATGGATCAGATCTTCAAACTTTCTTCGGTTGTATAGCTTTGTTAGCGGGTCATAGAAAGCGAGGCTCTTGAGCTGCTCTTCTGACTCCTTCTGTTGCGAAATATCCTGAAAAACAAACACCCGACACAGTTGCTGTTGCACTTCGTTAAAAACCTGCGAGGCGGTTAAGTGCACAGGAAACGCCGTCCCATCTTTTCTTCGGCAGAGCGCTTCGCCACTCCATTTCGTTTGTCGCTCAATAGCCGAATCAACTTCATCAACGAGGCGACTACCAGAGTCTTCGATCACAAAGTAATCACATGGTTTGTTATTCACGTCGTTTTCGTCAAAGCCGGTCATAAAACAAAACGCGGGATTAACACCAATCACACGATGATCGCTATCCAGATATACGATCCCTTCCTCAATGCTATTAATCGTTCGATTGGCAATTTCTAAAGACTCTAGAGGCTTGATGAGTACTTTGCGTATGCTGATATACAGCGCCGAAACGATGAAAATTGAAATGAACATCGTTTGGATGAGATCAAATTTCAGTGCGCTGACCTGCTGCTCTCGCAGAGGTTGATTATTAAAGTAAACCGACACCTTCCCGATGGTCATCGACCCATTTTTAATGGGATGATCAATGCGATATTTGTGCTCATCAAGCGCCTGTTGATAAGACTCGTTAAGCGCGACCACGTTGCCATCAGCGTCTTTCGTTCTCCCCATATAGGTGTGACCAAACCGACCATACACAACAATCGCATCGACGTAGCGTGCTTTCATTTCAGAGTTTAAAATAGCGACAGCGGCATCTTCCGAAAACTTCCGGTTTACCGAGCTCTGGTATATCTCCCAAATAGACGGGCTGACCTGCTCCGCAATACGTGCTGAAATGACTTTGCCGTTAGTTGAGATCTCATTTTCAAAATGCAAGCTACTGTATATGTAACGCGTTACAACGAAAACGCTCATCACAACAATGGTCACGAGAACGAGAATAATCGCCAAACGACCTGAGAAATGCTCTTTCATTGGCGAGAACCACACTTCATAGACTGGTTGGACTTGATAGACATCATCGATTAACGACCACGTTCACAGCGGCTATCTTTTTACTGATCATAGGGGCCAAACACCTCGTAATACGCCTCATATCGTTTCTTGAACGCTTGCTTTCGATCAATCAAATCACGCGTGAATTGATTACGCGACTTGTACAGGGCATCGATTTTCTTCGAGGCTGCGCGCCACCGCTCAATATCGTCTTTACTCCATTTAGTAATCTTGGTGTCGGAAGATAAAAACTTCTCATAGGCTTCGATATCTTTCTTTTTCGACTTAAGGGTCGTCGTTAAGGTGTATGAATGAATGGCTGTTTCAAGAATTTCTTGTAGATCGTCGGGAAGCTGCTCAAACGCCTCTTTGTTGATAAGAAAATCGGAGACTACAGAGGGTTGCCAAATCGCCGGCACAATAGCAAAAGGGCTGATATCATTGAGTCCCAGCTCCCAAGCACCACCTGCCGTGGTCCACTCCACAGCGTCTAGCTCGCCGCTTTCTAGCGCAGGCCTAATTTCATCAGGAGTTAGCGGAATCGTGAATGCACTCGCGGCCTCAGCGAGCACCTCGCTCGGTAATCCGGGCCCAATTCGTACTTTTTTATTCTCTAAATCGTCTAGACCAGAAATCGGCTCGCGGGATAGTAGTCCAAACTCCATTCCTGGCCACCAAGCAGGCCGCCATACTATGCCTTTTGGCTCAGATAACTGATTGGCGAGTTTGATCCCCTGTTCTTCGAAAAAGAAGATCATAGAGGCATCAATATTCATCAAGTCAAAGGGGCCAGCATTCATCACGGCCCAAGCAGGATCTTGTGCTGACCACCAATTCGGCCATCCGTTACCCATTTGCACAGTACCTTGGCGCACTGCATTAAAAATATCCGGGCCGCTAGCCAAGCTCTTTGCGCCTCCGGGGTAAGCCGTAATATCGAGCCGTCCGCCCGACATTACTCTTACCTTGTCGGCCATCACAATTAGCTGTTGATAGTCGACACTCGACTCAACCGCTTGCGATTGCAGCTTCCACTCAAAGGTTTTGTTTGATTCTGAGTTACTGCAGGCAGAAAGCAGAAAAACAATCGTTGGTATGAGCAGAGAAAAACGTGCTGTCTTACTATACGTACTGTACTTGGAAGTATTCATGTCGAAAGCGCATCGCGAAAGCCTAATTAGTTACATCCAGTGTAGTACATTCGCTTGAGAACACGATTAAAAATCAACCAGTTAATTGTATGTGTATTTATATTTCCCCGGCACTCGCTATGCGACGCAGCGCTTAGAACGGACAAGGACATTCAACACGAAGGCGCTGTTTCGATATAGGGTGATCAAAGCAGATCTCAGACGCATGCAACATCAATCTATCGGCCATGTGAAACGCTTCGTCCGAAGCGTATAAGTCGCAGCCAAGAATGGGATGGCCTATCTGCTGGCTGTGTATTCTCAGTTGGTGGGTACGGCCGGTTACAGGGCAAAACAGCACTCGGGTCGCAAACACGTTTTCTGCGTATTCAAGCACCTTGAAACGCGTTTGTGCCGGCTTACCATCACTCTGACAGATTTTTTGCAATGGAAAGTTAGGTGGGTCTTTCGCAATGGGGTAGTCAATCACGCCCTCCGCCTCAGAAACGTGACCATGTAAGAGTGCGACGTAGCGTTTTTCAACAGTACGCGCTTGGAACTGCTTTCCTATTTGCGCATTAATCTGTTTGTTTAAGGCGACCACCATAATGCCAGATGTGCCAAAATCGAGCCGATGCAGCAAGGTAGCCGTAGGAAACTCTTTCACCAAACGATAATGCACTGAGTCGATGTTTGCGGGATGTTTACCAGAAAGACTAAGCAGCTTGCTCGGTTTGTTGATCAACAAAAGATGTTCGTCTTGAAATAGGATTTCAATCTCTTCACAACAGGGGGGTACAATAAACGGATCGGCTTGTGGCTGCATTCGGGTGCGCTCGTGTAGGTCAAGGCAGGACTATACAGAGCTAGGCCTTTTAAAAACATAGGCTCCGTATAAACATAGGACTTTGGGAAACATAGGCCTTTGGGAAACATAGCCCTTTGGGAAACATAGGCAGTTTATAAAGAAGTACAGGCTTAACGAAAACCATGACCCTAAACGAAATTTCCAAGACTGTCCTAGACCCCAACAGCTCGAGAAAACAGTTGCACGGTGCACTCGATCAATTTGCACAGATTTGCAGCAAGATATCAAACCTTGAGCCTGATCCGACCTACACAGCATGGTCGGACGATACCTTTTTAAGCCAAGGCGTCGCGATCAATCCAAACGCAGCGGCCTATTGCATCAAGGATTATCAACGCAGCGTGGCGTTTATTCGCGGTGTGTATGGCGCTCTAAAGTGCCTAAGAACACGCGCTGATGCAGCTAGTGAAACGGAGGTGTTGTATGCAGGCTGTGGCCCTTTTGCCACCCTGCTCTTGCCGGTTTTACACCTGTTCGATCCAAGTGAATTACATATTCACCTAATAGATATTCACCAGAGTTCGCTCGACAGTGTAGCAACACTAATATCCTCACTCGGGCTATCAGAGTATCGAATAGAACTCGTTCAAGCAGATGCATGCACATATCAGCATCCTGTTTTGCTCGATCTCGTTATCGTCGAAACCATGCAAAAAGCACTCGAACAGGAACCTCAGCTCGCTGTGACGGCAAACCTAGCTCCACAACTTGCAACAAATGGCATTTTCATACCTGAAGAGATCAATATTGAGCTGTGTCTCGCGCATCTTGATGAAGAACACGCGGCGTGCAAAGCAGGTCAAACACTAAATGAGTTGGAATTGATCAGTGAGGGTAAAAGGCAGCCAATCAGCAAGCTAATGCAACTTTCTGCTTCTAGCGTGTGTGCGTTGACGCATCACAGGCAAGGTACTTTCAACGATCACCCCAAGCAGACAATATCCAACGAGCTGGCTCTGAGTACAGTGACCATCCCAGATCTAGAAAACTTAGGCGACTATCAGCCTCTGCTTTTTACCCGCATCTCGGTATTCGCAGAACATAGATTAAACGATTACGAATCGTCTCTTACCCTACCAAGCCGATGTGTTGAGCTTGAACCATTGGTGTCGGGCGCCTGCTATCGTGCGTCCTACGCGTTGGGATCATACCCAAAGATTCAGTGGCAGCGCGAAGAGAACGGCAAGTAGAATCATGCAACAATCTCGCTCACGCCTAGACCGCTTCCTCCGAAGTCATGCAAATCTCAACAAGCACGACATTCGACGTCTACTCGCTCAACGACGGGTTCAAGTGGACGGTAATGTCACAACCGACGCAACGCACATCATTGATCACTTTTCCCACATCGTACTCGACGGACAAACACTACAAAGCAACACCCCTTATTACGTGATGCTCAACAAGCCCACCGGCGTAGTGAGCGCAACCAAGGATGATGCACACCGTACCGTTGTTGATTTACTGGATTATGCATTTCGAGCGGAGCTACATATCGCCGGGCGTCTAGATCTTAACTCTTCCGGGCTACTGTTACTCACCAACGACAGCCGTTGGTCGCGAAGGCTCACCGATCCTCAACATAAAGTGGCTAAGCGTTACCGCGTTCGCGTCGAGAATCCCATCTCAGAGGACTATATTCAAGCATTTGCCGAAGGCATGTACTTTTCGTATGAGGATATCTACACCGAACCGGTTAAGCTAACGATCATCGAGCCCTGCGTCGCCGAACTCACGCTTGTTGAAGGCCGATACCATCAAATAAAACGCATGTTTGGCCGTTTTAGAAATCCCGTGAACGCGCTGCATCGGTATGCTATCGGAAGCATTTCGCTCGACCCGACATTGCATGAAGGCGAAAGTAGGTTACTAACCGAAAAGGAGATCCACCTCTCTTAACACGCTCCTCTTGCTTTGCACTAAGGCTCAATAATCCATAGACTCCCCGCTTCTTCTCGCTCGCGCATTTTTTAAAACGCGCGCGCTTTACTGATTAGTCACTTTTTCGTCTGTTAACGATGAATACTCTGATTGCTCGCTAAACCATTAAACAGGTACACAATGAACAGCAAAAAACTCTTCGCAACTGCGGCTTTTGTTGCCGCGCTTCAGACTCCGACAATGGCATTGGCCGAAACGAGCCGTGTGAAACTCGGTGCAGCCTTCGACTTAGGATTGGGTGTTACGGCGCAAGTAGACAAGTTTGATCTATTCGCGGGTGATGATGGCGCTGCAATCGACTATCGCATCTATAGCAAAAACCTCGAGGCAAGCGGTCCTTTAACCCTTTATATTTCAGCGGGTGGCTATGCGGACTGGGACGGCGACTTTGGTGCGCGTATGCCAGTAGGCTTAGAGCTCGACTTTGCCCCAAAATGGCAAGCATTTGGCGCGCTCATTCCTGATTTGGAAATCCATGACGACACAGATTTTGATATCGAAGCGGCAATCGGCATTCGTTATCAACTATAAAAACGCATAGAAATATGCAGAAGAAAAGGGGACGCAACAAAGCTTGCGTCCCCTTTTCTTCTGCTTCCTACATGACTTTCTCCGCCAGAGCGCTCTGCTTCAGATCGAGCGTTTATAACGTTGTAAGTTTCTGCTAGCTGTCTTTCTCACTTTGTTTCGCAGTAAGCTCGACCACCCCATCAACTGCCCAGGCACACCGAGAGCCTGCTTGCTCCAACGCCAAAAATCAAACCGATCACGGTGGCGGTAAATCAGACCATCTTTAAACTCAAACGTCGCATCAACGATGTTGTGCACATCTCTATTCGTCATCGAGAAACGATACCGCGGCTCCCAGTGGGCACTGCCCTTTAGCTCATCACAGTGCACCTCAGAAAATTCTAAGCGGAATTCTTTTGCCTGAGCGCAGAGCATCTTCCACATCAGGCCAACATCTTCGCCTTGCAAGCAAAACACTTCATCTTCAAAGGCGGCATCAGGATGATAGCAAGCGGCCATAGCACCGCCATCACGTTTTTGAAAAGCCTGATAAAACTGATTAACTAACTGCTCGTTCGCGTTCGCCATAGAGGTTTATGCCTAGTGAATTAGTCGGCCCGGTATATTTGGGAAAACACCATTTCGATAGAGCGAATAATCACGACCTAACCTATATCCACTTATTCACCCGATTACGCCTTACCAAAAAAGGAGCGTGAATATCGACGCAAAAAGAACCCTTACAATAGTCACGACTTAGTCGAGATCAAGCGCGAACTCCTGCTACACTATGCGCTCTTTCGATCTCTTGGTAGCGCAATGAGTGAGCGCTTCAGCTTTTAACCTACGTGGAGCACCATGTTTAACAAAGCCACAACTCGATTAAACAAATACATCAGTGAAAGCGGCATATGTTCACGCCGAGAGGCCGATCGTTTTATCGAGCAAGGTAACGTTTTTATTAACGGTAGGCGTGCACAAATGGGCGACAAAGTCGCTGCGGGAGACACGGTAAAAGTCAATGGCCAATCGATTGAACCGCGTGATGCCGAAGACCTGATTTTTATCGCCCTGAATAAGCCTGTCGGCATTGTGAGTACAACTGAGAGCTCCGAGCGCGCCAACATCGTCGACTTTGTTCGCCACGGCGCCCGTATTTTTCCGATCGGTCGCTTGGACAAAGATTCGCAGGGTCTTATCTTCCTAACCAACAACGGCGACTTGGTAAACAAAATACTGCGTGCGGGGAATAACCACGAAAAAGAATACATCGTTACCGTTGACCGCCCTATTACCGATAAATTTATTCAGGGCATGGCCTCTGGCGTACCGATACTCGGCACAATGACCAAAAAATGTAAGGTCGAGAAAGAAGGCACGCATGCATTTCGTATTACCTTGGTTCAAGGTTTAAACCGACAAATTCGTCGTATGTGCGAGCATTTCGGTTACCAAGTCCAACAACTCAATCGCGTGCGGATCATGCATGTTGATTTAAAAGGCTTACCGGTCGGTGAGTGGCGTGACCTGACGCAAAAAGAGCTAAAGCTCATGAATGACGCTATCCAAGACTCGTCATCAGAAGGCCAGACCGGCGCAGGTAGATCATCAACCTCTCCAACACGAAAACCGGCAAGAAACGCCCAAGGTACAAAGCGGAATAAAAGTGGCGTGGCGTCGGGCGGTAAGCAAAACGCATCAGGAAGAACGAAGGCTGGTGGTAGATCATCGGGCAAGCCCGGTGAGCGCGCTGGCCGCTCCGACAGCAAAACCAAGGGTAAAGCGGGCGGACGTTCAGATAGGCGCACTGACAAAAAATCTGGAGGAAAATCAGACTCTAAGCAAAGCCCGAAGCAAGGCCAGAAGCAAGGCCAAAAACCGCGCACCAGCAGTGGACGGCCAAATTCAAAGCCTAAAAATACATCGCGAAAGACTGGCGGAAGTAAAAAGCGCTAACGCTGAGACCGAGACTCATCCATCTTAGGCTTTAAAATTTTGAAACGGCTCTTTTCTATATTAGACGCTAGGTATTCTCTCTTTCAGATTCCCGGATACGCTCTTGTCGTTCCCGTTCTTCTTGCATCACTGCGTTGATTTCGTCTAGTACAGCCCCTACATCAGCGCTGTCGCCATCATCATCAAACTCGCCAGTGAGAATTGATTGAGGTGTTAAATCCCCCTCTTCATACAGCGCCCATATCTCTTTAGCGTATTGCGTTTGTAATAAGGCAGGGGCAAATTCACCATAATAACGACGCATATTATTTACGTCGCGCGTGAACATCTCTTGTGCGCTATTGTTAGCGGCGGCATTAACAGCTTGGGGTAAGTCGATAATGACAGGGCCACTTTCATCAACGAGTACGTTAAACTCGGATAAATCGCCGTGCACAATTCCCTCGCAAAGCATGAGCTTAATGTAGTGAATCATTAGCGCGTAATCTTCAATGGCTTGCTCTTCAGACATCAGCACATCGCCAAGTCTTGGTGCGACATTACCCTCTTCGTCTGTAATCAGCTCCATTAACAATACGCCGTCTACACAACCAAACGTTTCAGGAACACGCACCGAAGCTCGGGCTAAACGAGACAGCGCGTCAACCTCGGCATTTTGCCAAACCTTTTCCTGCTCTTGACGACCATAGTTGGATCTTTTTTGCATGGCCCGCGCTTGGCGGCCACTCCGCGCTTTCCGCCCTTCTTGATATTGCGCGGCCTTTTTGAAGCTGCGCTTCATCGCATCTTTGTAGACTTTTGCGCAACGAATGGTCTCGCGACAACGCACGACAAATATATCCGCTTCTTTCCCGCTCATTAGGCGGCTTATGACTTCATCAATCAAGCCATCTTCGACGAGAGGCTGCAGTCGTTTAGGCGTTTTCATGAGATACCCGATTTTAGTAGTCGGTGGTCCATCGTATATTTTATCGGCATATGACTAAATGTATGTGCACCAAGAAAACGAATCCTTGCTGTTTTGGTTAGTGGCCTGAGAGCGGTTATGGCGAAAAGTGCAAGCTTGTAACAAGCCGATAGAAACGCACCCAACGCCATATTAATTTCACAGAACGATCTTTTCATAGGAAAGCTCTAGCCATCCTATCGATTAATAGAAAGAAGTATACGCAGTTTACTTTGCGCTTCCGAGACAAATCTAAAAAACAAAACGAGATACTGGCGATGCCGCTGGATTACACTTCGCTGTCGCTGCGAAGCCAAATCACGATCGGAAGATAGAACGGCATCTGCTCAAGATCGAACATGCATTTATAGAGATAGGCGCTTATTAAACCGAGGCTTTATAAAAAGCGCTCTTTCCCAAAGAATTGATTCGACCCTATTACTGTTCACACTCAGAAACGCAATAACAACATACTCTTGATAAACTTTGGGCGAGATAAGAAGGCGAAAGACTGCTTG
>NZ_LWFT01001238.1:0-1218 GCF_001635105.1 Oleiphilus sp. HI0079 | reverse complement strand
CGCCGAACAAGCCGAGCGCTTTTTAAATAGCTTAATTGAACGAGTGGAAGATCAGATTTTAATGATTAACGATCAGACCGTTCAGGTCACTGTCTCGGCCGGTCTGGTCAAAGCAGCATCAGGCAACCTGCTTGTCGGCAGTCGCGAGGCAGACAACTTAGCGTTCAGCGCCAAACAAAATGGTGGCAACCAGCTAGCGATGTAAGACAAGCAAACCGTAGCCAGAGCAACTCTCTCTGCTATGGCTACGGTTTAGATCTAGGTTTAGGTTTAGGTTTAGGCAAATACCACGGTCTTGTTTTCGTGAATAATCACACGCCCCTCAATGTGCATGCGCACACCTCTCGCTAGAACAGATTTTTCAGCATCCTTACCTAAGCGCACCATATCTTCGATCGTATCACTGTGGTTAATGCGAATAACATCCTGGTCAATAATCGGCCCTTCATCGAGATCCTGCGTTACATAATGGCATGTCGCACCAATCAATTTCACACCTCGGTCATAAGCCTGATGATACGGCTTTGCCCCTGCAAAGCTTGGCAAAAAGCTGTGGTGGATATTGATCACGCGCCCAGAATAACGCGAGCACAAATCGGGCGGTAAAATTTGCATATAACGCGCAAGCACAATCAAATCAGTCTCGTAAGAATCGACGAGATCCTCAACTTCTTTGAACGCTTGCGGCTTATTGTCTTTTGTTACCGGCACATAGTGGTAAGGAATATCATGCCACTCAACCATGCGGCGCAGATCTTCGTGATTTGCAATCACGGCGACGATCTCTACGTTCAGCTCATCGCTGTGCCAGCGATGCAATAAATCAGCAAGACAATGCGACTCCTTGGACGCCATCAACACTACTTTCGGCTTAACATGAGAGTCTGTCACCGACCATTTCATCGAGTATTCATTAGCAATAGGCGCAAATGCAGCTTTGAAACTCTCAAGATCGAATGGCAAAGAGCTCGCCTTGATCTCATTACGCATAAAGAACCAGCCATTTTTTTGATCTGCATGATAACTGGCCTCTGTAATCCAGCCATTGTATGTCGCCAAAAAATTACTAACCTTTGCCACAATACCGGTACGATCGGGGCATGACACAACCAAGCGATAGGTTCTTTCCATTATTACTACTCGACCTTTTTAATTCTGGGGATCTCCCCAACAAAGCGGGGCCAACCCCGTTTATCATTATTATTTACAGACCAGCCA
>NZ_LWFT01001237.1:0-735 GCF_001635105.1 Oleiphilus sp. HI0079 | reverse complement strand
ATTTCGCAGCACCGCGTATCGATGTAGTGAGTACTTCAACAGACTTGCTAGAAGGTACCGTTAACTTACTCAACAATCCGGCCGCAATTCGTTTTGCAGATACAACAAACTAAGTAGCGCTCTATGACCACGCTGATGATTCAGGGCACCACTTCTGATGCCGGTAAAAGCACCTTGGTTGCGGCGATTTGTCGCATCCTCCATCAGCGTGGTTTGGATGTTGTTCCGTTTAAACCTCAGAATATGGCGCTCAATAGTGCGGTCACGGTTGATGGTGGTGAAATCGGAAGAGCGCAGGCCCTACAGGCACTTGCGTGCGGCCTAGAGCCACATACGGATATGAATCCGATTCTGCTGAAGCCAAATACCGATATTGGTGCGCAAGTGATTGTGCACGGTAAGGCGCAAGGCAACATGGATGCGCAAAGCTATCATCAATACAAGCGCTTAGCGATGGACGCCGTGCTGGAATCGCATCGCAGACTCGAAGAACAATACCAACACGTGATTGTAGAGGGTGCAGGTTCGCCAGCCGAGATCAATCTGCGTGACCGCGATATCGCAAATATGGGGTTCGCGGAGGCCGCAGACTGTCCCGTTATTATTGTTGCCGACATCGATAAAGGGGGCGTCTTTGCTCACCTTACGGGCACCCTCGATTTACTGAGTCAAAGTGAGCAGGACCGCGTCGTTGGCTTCGTGATCAACCGGTTTCGCGGCGACATCAAGCTACTC
>NZ_LWFT01001236.1:0-703 GCF_001635105.1 Oleiphilus sp. HI0079 | reverse complement strand
TGCATAGACAGCGTTATTTGCGATTCAACGAACGCACTGAAGCCGGGACATTCAGTTTCTGAGCAGGTAGTGATGCAGGGTATTAGAAAAACGGTTGCGCCTCTCACAGGGCGGGTTTTCGTCAGTTGCTTCGCCAGCAACGTCGCGCGCTTGCTGAGTATCGCGCATGTAGCAAAGCAAACGGGGCGTTATTTGGCTGTTCTTGGTCGTGCTTTCGAGAACATGATCTCCATTGCCCGAGCTCTTGATTACTGGCCGAAGCAGCTTAAGATTTACTCAGCTGCAGAGGTTGCGTATCTCCCAAAGGAAGAGGTGATGTATCTCGTTACAGGAAGTCAGGGTGAGCCGAGAGCCGCATTGAATATGCTCACCAAAGGGAGCTTTCGCGGGGTAGATATGGAGGAGGGAGATAGCGTCATTTTCAGCTCAATGCGTATTCCCGGCAACGAAGTCGAGATTGCTCGTCTAATTGCCAACATAAAAGCACGCAAGGTTTCGGTCATAGAAAATGACATGGTCGAACAAGATATTCACGCTTCAGGACACCCATGCCGTGATGAGCTACGGCACCTTTACCGACACATCAAACCGAAGATTATGGTCGCGACGCACGGCACAGCTGAACACCTCTATCAACATAGTCTAATTGCGAAGGAATGCGGCGTTCGACGCACTCTCGTTGGGTTAAACGGGGATTTGTTCC
>NZ_LWFT01001235.1:0-1086 GCF_001635105.1 Oleiphilus sp. HI0079 | reverse complement strand
TATATAGATTACTTGAAGAGAAGCTCAGCCGGGCGCTGATCAACCGAAGCGAGCAGATATCCTTTAGCGATAAAGTGCGCGCCTATATCGGCGCGAATATACCGGAGAATTTCCCTTCTCAGGAAGAAGTGGCTCAGCACTTTTGCTTGAGTGTAAGCGGACTAAAAAATCGTCTCAAAAAAGAAGGCTCCACATTTCGTAAGCTAGTCGATGAGAAGCGCTTTAAACTCGCCGAGCAGTTCATCAAGAACGAAGACCGGAGTCTAAAAGAAATTGGCTATGAACTGGGTTTTTCCGATCAAAGTGCCTTTAATCGCGCATTCAAGCGCTGGAACGGACTGAACCCCGGGCAGTTTCGATCCACCGAAACCACCGACAACTAGCGCACAAACGGCTTAACCGGAGTGTATGTCGACACGTCGAACAGTTCACGATGCTCGTGTACGTTTTAAATAACGTTTCTTCTCTTTGGCACCTTTCGCTGTTAGAGCCGGCTTTAATGCCTTTCGCAAAGTAGGCAGCAAGTATCCCGCAGTCGCCAACAAGCCAGAAAACCCCGGAATCGCGCGCTCTCGCTTACCATCCAGTGCACATTCAATAACGGCATCGGCGATCTCATCGGCATCGCTCATTGGTTGCGAGAACACCATGTCTGGGACGTCTTCAATATGATCCATGATAAACGCAGTATCGATTGGTCCAGGGGAGACCAGCGATACCGTCACCGCGGTTTCATTCAACTCTTCAGCAAGCGCCAACGAGAAAGCACGAAGTCCAAATTTACTGCATGAATACGTCGCCTCACCTTCAAGCGGGAAACGTCCAGCCAGCGAGGCAACATTCACGACTGCGCCATGCGATGCCTTTAGAAGGTGTGGCAAAGCGAGTTTGGTAAGCCGAATCGGCCCCTTAAGGTTCACATCAATGGTTTGATCAAGCCCGGAAAGATCCGCTTCTGCGACATCGCCACGCTCATGATATCCGGCATTATTCACTAGCACATCAATACGACCAAACTGCTCGACGGCTTTTGCTATTAGGGCTTCACAGTCTTCGAGCTTGGCGACGTCGGTTTGCACAGCCATT
>NZ_LWFT01001234.1:0-828 GCF_001635105.1 Oleiphilus sp. HI0079 | reverse complement strand
TCATTCCAAAAACAAGACCAAAGCTATTTACTGGATGCACTCGAGAAACTCGGCAAGCGCTTTGTGGGCGTGACGCAATTACTCCACACTTGCTCCGATGAAGATGTTGCTCTTCTTAACGAAGCCGGGGTAAGAGCCGTTAGATTCAACCTCAAACGAGGAGGCTCGGAAGGAATAAAACAGTTAAAGAACTTCGCTCTAAGACTGCATGATCTTGCCGAATGGCACGTAGAACTGTACGTCGATTCGACGGAATTGGAAGGACTCAGCCCTACTCTCCTTTCTCTCCCCAAAGTAAGCATTGACCATCTTGGCTTGAGCAAAGTGGGGATTAAATCCCTACTTAAATGTGCAGAAAAAGGCGTATATATCAAAGCCACAGGCTTCGGCCGCATTGACTTTAAGCCCGCTTCCGTCATTCAAGACCTGTACAAAGCCAACCCTCATTGCTTGATGTTCGGAACGGACTTACCATCAACACGAGCTCCACGAGCATTTCAACACAACGACATTCAGCTAATTGTCGACAACCTAGATGCAGAGGCCGCTGAACGCGTGCTTTGGAAGAATGCTCTCACACTTTATAAACCTGCGATCTAATCAACAACACCTAAAAACAGCACAGAATATGGAGTACCTCCAGACTCTGTAATGACAACGTTTAGGTGAACGAAGCGCCAAAGTAAACAGACATTTGTTTAAAACGTGACACCAAGCTGCGTACCAACACCCACATTGTTAGCATCCGAGTCACTAAGTGCTGCAAGCTCAAAGGTGACACCTACTACTTGCACACCAAAACCAGCAGTAAACAAAGCCCCCTCACTC
>NZ_LWFT01001233.1:0-1002 GCF_001635105.1 Oleiphilus sp. HI0079 | reverse complement strand
CACTATTTTAAGTCGATTAGCGCGAGCGCTATGGAGGAAGGCTCATGAGTGAAGAAAGTGCATATGCGCTCTTTAAGGACAATAAACTGTCTGTCATTACGTTCTCGACCAAGGATGCCGCCTTTGCGATTCCACTCCAGCAAGTGCTGTACATCGAGAAGGATGTAAAACGCAACATTCAGCTTGATGAACTCAACAGTTTCAACCATGAAGTCATCACTTATCAAAACAACACGGTAGAGCTTTATGACTTCAACAAGCTCATTGGCTCCGATGATCATCAAAATCGTATGTCCGCTCTGATGACAGACTTGGATGACTATGAAGTCGCGCATCTCAATTGGATTGATCAAATCGAAACCGCCATTCAACATCAGTCCAGCGCGCCGACGAAGCCAGCAAAAGTCGAAGAGTTGCTCAAGTGGACACGCACCTATTCAAACACCAATGCGGAGCTCACTGAAGTTATAAACAGCCTAGAAGAGCCCTGCAAAGAATTACAAAGAGACCTAGAACGTATTTGTCAGATTTTGGCGAATCAGGATCAAGCGCTGATACTGCTCAAGCGAACTCAAGAGAATAGCCTTAAGGCATTTCACAATCATCTTCAGCAAGCGAAAGAGCGCGCTGAAAATAGCGTTCGGCCTATCATCCTATTTGTTGAACACGATCAAGGGCGAGTGTCCGCGCTCAGGCTCGATAATATTAAAGATATTATTGATTATGATTGGTCTAACTTCAGTACCGACAACTCGTCTGAGGGTCTAATGAAACAGAGAACGGACGATTATCATATCGAAGGCTTTTTGCGCAACGAAGATAACGCGCCATTGATGCTCATCAACTGCAAAACGGAAACGGCGCTATTACCCGGAAAGCAAAGCCAGGTTGCGTGAGCGCGGCAGCTACAATAAAGCGCGCAGCGCCTCCGCTAGCTCTTCGGGTTTCGCGTTGTGCTCAAGCACCCGCTGTAATTCACCGTCGGCATCAACGACAAAGTAG
>NZ_LWFT01001232.1:0-710 GCF_001635105.1 Oleiphilus sp. HI0079 | reverse complement strand
GTAGCTTTGACAAGTAAATATTCATTACGGAAAACTTACTAGCACCAGGAGAAAGCAAGCCAAACAATTCTCGCTCTTGCGGTTCAGGGATAACGCTTATCTGAGAAGCGTAACGCCCAAGAAAATCAACAGAACCTCGTGCAGTGCGGCCACCAAACACCGAGCCGCTGATCGCTCGACACGCGTCGTTATCGCCTTCGCCCTTAACAAGCTCACTCACACAAGCACCAAGCTGTGTACGAATCAGGCGTGCCTTAGACACTCCCTCACCTGCAATTGAGACAACTCTCTCTGAAGGCAAAGTTCCCGTCTTGAATAGTTCTGCAAACGCAATGACGTCTTGGTAAGAAATACTCCAAACCGTTTTAGCACTACTGACTGGATCCAAGTAATGAATATGCGTACCAGCGTTTCCAGCTGGATGAACGCCCGAAAACTTCTCGATCGATACCTGAGCACTTGAAGGGACATCTGGCTCTTTTCCCGGCTCGCAGCAAACAAATACGCGACCATCAGTAAGCTTAGTCAGCAACGTAACCCCTTGAGCAAAAGCTTCCGCCTTTTCAGCAATCACAACAGAGGGATCCGCAGCAAGAGGATTGGTATCCATCGCTGTAACAAAAATCGAGTTCGGAACGCTGTTGATCTCAGGTACTTTGCTAAAAGGTCGCGTACGCAGAGCTGTCCAAAGACCAGATTTAACCAAATTC
>NZ_LWFT01001231.1:0-793 GCF_001635105.1 Oleiphilus sp. HI0079 | reverse complement strand
TATAGCCGATGCCAAGCCGATGCGCTAGCGGCGCAAAAATATCAAACACTTCCCGTGCGACGCGCTGTCGCTTGTCAGGAGTCGCATCTTTCACAGATCGAATTGCGCACGTGCGCTCGGCAAGCTTGATGAGTACAACGCGAACATCATCGATCATGGTCACGAGCATTTTGCGCACGTTGTCGATTTGACCTTGCGTCTGCCCAAGAACCGACCCCTTGAATGGCTGATGGGTCGACGATATTGCAGCCATCTGAGAAACACCATCAATCAAATTTGCGACTTCTGGTCCAAATTTTTTCCGGATGGCATCCACCGTAGCTTTCTCTTCTCGCACAGCACGATACAAAATAGCGGCAATAATCGCGTTTTGATCCAGATCGAGCTCGGCGAGTATCTGTGCCATCTCGAGACCAATGAGAAAGGTATCGTGTTTTGAATTACTCCAGTAGCGCTCTGGGTGAGAGGGCGTTTGGCTGTATTCGAGGGCTGCAAAACAAGCTAGACGAACCTTGTCGAGATCGTCTATCTGAGTCTCATCAGCAAGGTTAATCAGCCACTGCTCTATCCCCTGTTCAGGAGAACGATTAGCTATGTAGTCTTCACGAACTTTGACCATAGGTCTACGTTTCTTCTATGCCTTTTCAAAGAGTGCAATCGATTCAACATGTGAGGTATGCGGAAACATATCCATGACACCTGCCTTCACCAATCGATAGCCTTTTTCTACAATCACACCGGCATCTCGTGCCAGGGTTGCAGGATTACACGACACATACACGATACGCTTGGC
>NZ_LWFT01001230.1:0-715 GCF_001635105.1 Oleiphilus sp. HI0079 | reverse complement strand
AAATCTCCAGCAAGTTGTGATGCCGTGTCATAGTCGGCTTCCTGCATCGCTTGCTCAACAGCCTGCATTCTTGGCGCATCTTCAGGGCTTACTTTTTTTGTTGATACCGCACTTATTTGTCTGGGTTGCGCGCCAATGTCGGACGGTGTCTTAACCTGCTGAGTCATACAGCCCGGCAACAAAATTAGCAGGGCTAGTAGACCACAAATTTTAGTAACTAACCGGGGCATGACTTGGTCCTATTATTGGTCGTGCATAAAGACTTGGATTTAGCCGAGCTAGCGCTGCGTAACTGGCACTTATCCACTCATCGGCTCGGTTATTGCCGCGCGTTTTGACATTCTGCTCATGCAACGCGATAGCTTCTTCTTCAATCGGAATTGCTTGTTCTTCCAAAAGAATCGCATACTGTTCTTGTTCAAGCGCACTTAAGCCCGAAGGACGCTCCGAATCCATGATCGCATGCGCTAGCCCTTGATATATGTCCCCCATCTCAAAACGCGCCGCATTCGTATATTCTGCAATCCCGAATTTCACGACGCGCTTATATGCTTCTGTACAACGGTTAAGTGCGGCCGTTTTTTTCTTTAAGCTCGATTTAAAAGGCTGTGAAATTGACATTGCATTGAATGCATCGCGCTCGACTGAAGCAATTCGCAGCGCATTTACCGCCGCTAAACTGGCGCTTCGCTCATCGTCGAGTTTGTTCTCTTCA
>NZ_LWFT01001229.1:0-1472 GCF_001635105.1 Oleiphilus sp. HI0079 | reverse complement strand
ACGGCATTACCAAGCGACATCGCGCGACTATCGATCGTGATGCCGTTACCTACCTGCGCATAAAGCTGGGGCGGAAAAACCAACAACACGGAAAACAGCGCAACCATTGCACGCTGTATTGGTTTGGTAAGCGCTCTCACATCAGCTCCAATATTTGATCGCTTACCAAGTCCACGCACCGATATTAATCGGATACGAGAAGCCTAAGTTAAAGTCTGAAGCATCTTCGGTCAGACCAAAGCCAAAACTGGTGTTAATAATCGTAGTAGGGTCAACCCTAATACCCAGAGACATGTTTACCGAACCACTAGCCGAATCTTGAGTTTCAGTATTACTTCCATCAGCGAAGTAAAGGTTCGTTTCGCTGTTATAAGAAATGCTTGTCGAAATACTTAAGGAAGTATCGTAGGACAGAGAGTAAGAGAAACCGCCAGAGAGAGAATAACTTTGCCCATTATGAACAGACGTCAAAACCCGCCCGCCTCGGACTTGATTCAGGCCATTTTCTTCAAATGAATAACCAGAGCTTAATGAACCGAACACAACAACCGGATCGAGTACCTTAGATACGTTAACACCAGTGCTAAACGAATACGTTCCGCTACCTGTAGACAGTCTTTGTTGCGGGTTAATTTCATAAGGGCTAACCCCTGTTTTGGTGCTCAAAGAGGTATTGACTGTTATTGTGGGCGCACCCGGCACATAAGAGAATGGCTGCCATCTGAGCCCGAGGCTAATATCACCAAAATCTGTAACCGATAATTCACGTGTCGTGTCGTAACGAGTGGATAAAGGAACGTTGGTACTTAACGTGACGTTATTGAGAATGCCATACGAGAAGCTGAAACTGTTCGTCATGCTGTGCGTTGCAGTAGGATTTACATCCAAATTACGGACAACGCCGTTAGTAACCTCTAGATCGATTCTAGAGTCTCCTGTATAGGAATAACTAAAGGAGTAAGACAGCGATTTCCCGCCAGATTTCAACATCGAGTAGCGCTTTTCAGCGGCTTGGAAAACTTCTTCTAACTGAGCCGTATCACTCTCGTCTTCCCCTTGCTGGGCAAGCGCTTCACGCGCTTTATCCGTCGAAGACTTTTCTTCAGCAAAAACCCCGCCAGTCGCGAGCAGGGTTCCAGAAAATATGATCAAAAGCCTTAAAAAGCGGGCCATGAGTCTGTCCTTGTTTAATACTATCGCAATCTAATTAGTTTCTTCTGTAGTGAAGCTGCTTGGTGCCATTACTAAAGGTTGGCGCACCATTGGCTATCTCCTCTTCAGAGTTATTTTTAAGCCGTTCGATCTCATTCTGTATCCGCCACTGATGCATATCGAAATAATCTGGATACTCCTGAAATGCCTGCAGAGAGAGTGTCTGGTCATCAATATAACGTAAGTCTTCTTCTCTCAATTCCAGACCATCTACCGGCTTCGTATCACCAGGAAATACAACGAATAATACATTTTGATCC
>NZ_LWFT01001228.1:0-7740 GCF_001635105.1 Oleiphilus sp. HI0079 | reverse complement strand
CATCAAGATAGATTATATCCATGTCGATGTTTTGGTTTTGGCAGGCTTGATAGAAAACAGGGAAATTTTCTATCCCGCTTTGTTGATTGCGTGCATCAATACTGACGGCTACTTTTGAAAGGCGCTCATCTTTGCTTAATGATGACTGGTTGCCAAGCTCTAAAAGGAGACCTACTGGCAAATTGTCGATGCAATAAAAACCAAGGTCTTCAAGCACGTGGAGTGCGGTGCTTTTGCCTGAGCCAGACCTACCGCTGATAATAACGAGCTTCATAGCATCTCCACGTTCAATGTAATATTTTTTCCTTAGGAAGTCATGAGTGAATAGAGTGCGGTGTCATTATCGGCTTCCCGAAGCTGGTTGCAAAACTCTGTATCGTTAAAGCGCTCTGCAATTTGGCTAAGCAACTCTAGGTGTTCGCTGCTGGCTTCTTTAGGTACGATTAAGACAAACAGTAAGTCGACAGGAAGGTTGTCGATTGCGTCGAAGGCAACCTGTTCTTTTAGAACAAACAGGGCACCAATAACCTGTGTACATTCACCCATACGGCTGTGAGGTATTGCGATACCTTGGCCTATTCCCGTGCTGCCAAGACGCTCTCGTGCGACGAGATTCTCAAACAGGCTGTGTTCGGGTAGGTCGGGTATCTTCGTCGCGATTGTCTCTGCTACATGCTCAAGCACTTTTTTCTTGCTTGAGCCAGGGAAGCCCGTTTGGGTCAGCCCTGGCAGCAGGATAGAGTCAATCGTTATCGAACTCTCGTTCATACTTTATCCAATATTTCTGGGTTTCTAGGCTGCACCGTGAGAGCGCGACACCTGTTTCTCTTTGAGTTTGAGTATTTGTCTATCGAGTTTATCAATAAGCTTGTCGATAGAGGCGTACATGTCTTCGTCCTCAGCTGTTGCGTGAACATCTGTTCCATAAACATGTAAGGTGGCTTCGGCGATCTGTCTCAGCTTTTCTACAGATAGGGTGACTTGCACATTCGTGATACCGTCCACGTGACGCTCGAGTTTCTCTAGCTTTTCGGTTACGTAGTTCTTCATTGACTCAGTGAGTTCAACGTGGTGACCGGCGATATTTACTTGCATAGTTATCTCCTCGTAGATTTTGTTAGCGTAGACGCTAACGGTCTGCTTCTAAATCACAAAACGCTTAATTCGCTTTTTACATCAAGCGTTTCCTTTCATTAGAAGGTGGAATAGACATCGCTTCTCGATATTTCGCTATCGTACGTCTAGCAACGTTAATTCCTTGATCTTTCAGTACTTCTGCAATCTTACTGTCGCTTAGCGGCTTCTTTGGATTTTCAGCGGCAATCAGCTTTTTAATGATGGCTCGGATGGCAGTCGAAGAACACTCGCCGCCAGAGGCAGTGCCAACATGGCTTGAGAAAAAGTACTTTAACTCAAAAATGCCGCGTGGCGTATGCATGTACTTCTGTGTTGTTACGCGCGAAATCGTAGATTCGTGCATGTCGACCGCTTGCGCAATATCGTGAAGAATTAATGGTTTCATTGCTTCTTCACCATAGTCTAGAAAACCCTGTTGGTGCGCAACAATCTTGCTTGCGACTTTGAGTAAGGTTTCATTCCGGCTTTGCAGGCTTTTGATGAACCACTTTGCTTCCTGCAATTGGTCTTTCATGAAGTTGTTGTCGGCGCTGTTGTCTGCACGTTTGATGAAGCCAGCATAGCCGCTATTCACTCGAATTTTAGGAGCGATCTCCGGGTTGAGCTCTACTTTCCAGCGGCCCTTTTCTTTTTTAACAATGACGTCTGGAACGACGTATTCTGGTTCGTTCTGGATAATCGCTTCACCGGGACGCGGGTTGAGAGATTGAATGAGCTTTAATACGTCGATCAGGTCGTCTTCTTTCAGGCGACTGCGTCGAATCAGTTGTGCGTAGTCGCGACTACCAAGTAAATTTATATAGTGACTAACGACTAGCTTTGCCTGGGGAAGCCACTTTGTTTCTGGATCTAGTTGGCGCAGCTGAAGTAGCAAGCATTCTTGGAGATCTTTCGCAGCCACGCCGGCTGGATCGAAGTGTTGCACCCGCTTTAATACTGCAGCAACTTCATCGAGTTCAACGGGATCTTCGTCTTCTTCGTTGAAGAGGCCTTGATGTATATCTTCAATATCGCTTCTTAGGTAGCCATCAACATCGATCGAGTCAATGATGCTTTCTGCTATAAAGCGGTCTCTATCTGAGAAAGGTGTTAAGTTGAGCTGCCAAAGGAGGTGATCGTTGAGTGTTTCGGTTGGCGAATTACGACTCTCAAAGTCGCTTTCCATCTCATCTGAACCAGAGCCAGATCCTGAGCTTGCTGGCCCCGAAGACTGATAAACATCTTCCCAGGCAGTATCAACAGGTAAGTCATTTGGAATCGAGTCACTAAATTCTTCACGCTCGCTGTCGTGTAGCTCTTTCGCTTCGACTTGTTGATTGCCCTCGGGTTCGCTTGACTGTTGATTGACGTTGCTCGACTGTTCATCGCTTGATGAATTGCTAGAGTCACCGCCATCTTCCATCAGTTCGAGCATTGGATTGGATTCAAGCGCTTCTTGTATTTCAGCTTGAAGATCCAATGTCGATAATTGCAGCAGTTTTATGGCTTGCTGCAATTGTGGGGTCATCGTGAGATGTTGCCCCATTTTGAGTTGTAGGGATGCCTTCATTACCATTTGTCGGTCATCCTAGCTTCTTGTAATGCTGGTCATTGTGGACTGTCGTCTCTTTATGCTGCCCAAAGGAGCTAGCTCGTTTTTCTATTTTAAGAACTTCCGAGGAGAAATTGAACGAGTTTTTCACTCTCATATATAAACCTTTTTTCACTGGAAATTGCACAATGAATTTGGTTCTAAATTGTAAACTCGTCGCCGAGGTAAACTTCTCGGACTTTTTCGTTTTTGAGAACGTCCTCGGGAGAGCCTGATGCGATAATGTGTCCATTCCCTACAATATAGGCTTGCTCGCAGATGTCTAGCGTCTCGCGCACATTGTGGTCAGTAATCAATACGCCAATATTTCGATCTCTCACCTGGCGAACAATATGTTTGATGTCGCTGACTGAAATCGGATCAACGCCTGCGAATGGTTCATCCAATAAAATAAAGTCTGGTTCCATTGCAAGGGCTCTGGCTATCTCAACTCGTCGGCGCTCGCCGCCTGATAAAGCCATGCCGTGGCTTTCTCGAATATGTTGAATGTGGAATTCTTCGAGTAGTTGATTGGCTTTGTCTTCACGCTGTTTGTTGTTTAAATCTTTTCGCGTTTGCAGAATTCCTAGGATGTTTTCATACACAGTCAGTTTGCGAAAAATTGAGGCCTCTTGGGGGAGGTAGCCAATGCCCGCTTTTGCGCGGCCATGCATAGGAAGGCTGCTTATGTCTTTATCGTCAATTAATATGTTGCCCTTGTCTTGAGGGACTAAGCCGACAATCATATAGAAACAGGTTGTTTTGCCTGCGCCATTCGGACCGAGAAGACCAACAATTTGCCCAGATTGAATCTCAAGTGAAACATCGATAACTACTTGGCGTTTTTTGTAGCTTTTGGCGAGGTTCTTTGCCTGAAGGGTTTTCATGCGCTAGAGCTTGTCCTCATTTGTACTTGTTTCCGCTTCGTTTGAAGGGTTCTGTATGTCTTCCGTTGGCGTAGTCGGTTGGTTAGGGAAGTACTGAATTTTAACGCGTGTTCCCGTGCTTTCGTCGCCTTTGGCTCTAATTGCTTTTCGCATAATGTCATATTCAATTCGATCACCCGAAAACGAGTTCGTCGTTTGTGCAAGCTTCGCATCGCCACTAAATATAAGAACGGCTTCTTCGGCTTTGTAAGTGATTTGCTCAGCCTGCCCGGTGGTTGCGTCGTCACTGCCCGGGTCTTGTTGGTTGAATGTCGCAGGAGAGCCGATGGCGACTATTTGCGTGACGCTGCGGTCTTTTGCGAAGACAGTAATGTTGTCAGCGGTAAGCTTTGTACTGCCTTGTTTTATAAGTACGTTGCCGCGGTATGTTGAAAGACCTTGCGAATCGTCAATTGTTGCGCTGTCGGATTCGATCTCAATGGGTTGGTTTCTATCAACGTCTATGGCATGACTCTGCGCGGGAAAAAGGGCAAGGCATGCTAGAAAACCGATCAGCGCATTCAAGCTATTTCTGGGCATTGTAAGTGCCTCGAACGCGCTGCGGTAGCTCAATTTTTCTATCATTTAGTGATGCCTTAAGGCCTGACGAGGTCAGCGTATTATGATTTTGGGTTATCTTAACCTTGCCGGGAGTCGATATAAAGTCATTCACCGTGTCGATGCGAAGATCCTCTGTTTCGAATGTAATGAGATCGTTAGTTTCTCCAACGCGAGACATCAGTACCTCGTTTTGCAAGGTTAGCATTCCGGTGTCTGTTCGATATTGTCCATCTTTTGCGTCTAAGCGAAATTGTTCGCCTGTTTCATTAACATAGTCGATCAGTGGGCGTTCAGTTTCAATAAGGTTTTCGCTTTCGTAATAGTATGATCGCTGCGTTTTGATGAGCAGTTGCAGCTCGCCTTCCTCATTAAACTCTTTTAGTTCGGTGCCTTCGGCAAAGGCGCTTGGTTTTCGTGTAGTGTCTTCCTGAATCAATGACGTCTTTTGTTCCAGTTGATTCGCGTAGTAGATGCTGACCCCAAAGACGGCCACTATGAGAGGTATAACAAAACGAGATCTGGGCTTAAGCCGTGCCATGACAGTGCCTACTTCTCTAAGAAGTGTTGATGGATGCCATCTAGCAGATCTTTGGCGTCGAGAATTAAATCGCAAACTTCCCGAACTGCGCCTTCACCACCTTTTGTATTCGTGCAGTAGTCGGCGTGCTGGCGAACGAATGGGTGGCCGTTTGGTACGGAAAAACCTAGCCCGCTAGCTTGCATTGCAGATAGATCTGGCAGGTCATCGCCCATATAGGCGCATTGCTCCCACTCTAATGAAAGTGCTTGGCGAACGCTATCAAGAGCGACGCGCTTGTCTTCTCTGCCTTGGATCAAGTGTTCGACGCCTAGGTCTCGGGCGCGACGCGCAACCAGGGGTGAGTTGCGGCCTGTGATTATGGCGACATTGATACCATTCTGTTGCAGGAGTTTTATGCCGTGCCCATCTAGAGTGCAAAAAGCTTTCAGCTCATCTCCCTGTGCTGAAAAGATGATGCGACCATCGCTGAGCACTCCGTCTACATCTAGTCCAAGAAGTGCTATGTTTTTTGCCTTTGAACGCGTTTGTTCATCGAGCTGCTTGCTCATACAACACCTGCTTTTAGTAAATCATGCATATGAATTACACCGACTAGGGTTCTGTCAGGCTCGGTAACCAGCAGACCTGTGATTTTATATTCTTCCATTACATGCAGGGCTTCGGCTGCCAGCGCATCTTTGTTAATGGTTTTGCAATTTTTGGTCATAATGCTGCCGATGTCGGTTTGATGTAGGTCTACCTGTTCGTCAAAGGCGCGGCGTAAGTCTCCATCAGTGAACAAACCTTCTACTTTGTTGTCGTTATCGACAATGGCAGTCAGCCCAAACCCCTTACGTGAAATCTCAAATAAGCCTTCTGATAAGGAGGATGAGGGCGGTACGCTTGGCACTCTATCGCCGATATGCATGATTTGCTCGACGGTTAGGAGGAGCTTTCTTCCTAGGCTCCCACCAGGGTGCGAAAAGGCAAAGTCTTCTTCAGAAAATCCGCGTGCTTCAAGTAGTGCAACTGCAAGCGCATCGCCTAATGCTAAAGTCACTGTTGTGCTTGAGGTTGGGGCGAGACCAAGAGGGCAGGCTTCGGTTTCAATGCTGATGTCTAATGATACATCGCTTGCCTTGGCGAGTGTGGAGCTCTGCTTGCCGGTCATGCTAATTAGGGGGGCGCCCATGCGTTTGATCAAAGGCAAGATCGTTACAACTTCTTCAGTTTGGCCGGAGTTCGATATAGCGAGAACGACATCTTGCTGAGTAATCATTCCTAGGTCGCCATGACTTGCTTCGCCAGGATGGACAAAGAACGCTGGGGTGCCAGTACTGGCGAGTGTGGCGGCAATTTTATTAGCGATGTGACCAGACTTTCCCATGCCAGTCACGACAACGCGTCCCTTGCAGGAGAGCATGATTTCGCAAGCTTTCTCAAAATTGCTGTCTATTCGATCGAGCAGGGCATTTACTGCATTTCGCTCAATCTCAATGGTGCGCTTGCCTGATTCAATGTAATTCATGCTAGTGCTGTAACCGAGTCCTTGTAAAGAATAACTAGATAGACAATATAGCTGCATAAAAGCGTGATGCCGGCTATTTTACCAATTTGGTCGCGCTTACTCACATGATTTACTAGGCAAAGAATCGCAAGCCCAAATGTGAGTACAAGCATAAAGCCGTAATCCCGGAATAACGAGACCTGGTCAATGATTGGCGGCGATATAAAGGCGGGTATAGCCATGACGGCAAGTAGATTGAATAAGTTTGACCCTATTATATTTCCTAGCGCCAGATCATGGTGGCCTTTTAGTGCGCTTGCAATCGAGGCTGCCAGCTCTGGGAGGCTTGTGCCAATTGCGACAATTGTTAGCCCGATGATGAGATCGCTAACGCCGAGCTCGGTGGCGATGCCGCTCGCGCCCCAGACAAGCATTCTTGAGCTCAAGACCAAAGCAACAATGCTTCCAATAAGGTAAAGGTAAGCTTTTGCTTGAGGGATGTCGCTGGCTTCATCTATCTCTTCTGGAAGCTCTTCGGAAGATGAAGAAAGCTTGGCGAGCGCGATCAGGGATATGATGAGTAAGCCGGACAAAATCAAGCCGTCGTAAAAAACGATCGTGCCGTCGATTATAACGAGCGTCGCAAGGCTGGTAGCAATTAATAGAATAGGCAGTTCGACTCGAAGTATGCCAAGCTTAATCGGAATCGCTGAAACGAGCGTAGTTAGTCCAAGAACTAATGCAATGTTCGCAATGTTGGAGCCAATGGCGTTGCCGACTGCCAAGTTGCTTGAGTCTTGTAGCGCAGCCATCGCAGAAACAATCAGTTCGGGAGCGGATGTCCCGAAGGCAACGACGGTCAAGCCGACGAGCATGGGGGTCATTCCGAGATGCAATGCAGTAGATACCGCACCTTCAACAAAACGGTCGGCACTCCAGATTAGAATAACCAGTCCTACAATAAGGGCTACACTGAACACTAACACTTGATTTGCTCACAAAATTCGATGGGGGAAGGAGAGCGCATTTTGCTGAACTTACCTTGTCAAAGCAAGCTTAATGCGGTTCGTGAAATCTTGTTTAGTTTTAACTTGTAAATGACGAACTAGGCTCGCTAGAATCTAGCCCTCCTAGGATGTGTTATAAGAATACAGGAAACCATTTGTCCTCCTACATTGAAGTCGAGAGTCTCTGTTTCTCTCGGGGTTATCGAAATATTTTTGATGGTTTGACCCTGTCTATCCCGCGCGGCAAGGTGACCGCGATCATGGGCCCTAGTGGCATTGGCAAAACGACCCTTTTGAAGCTGATCGGCGGGCAATTGCGCCCCGATTCAGGGCGCGTCTTAGTGGATGGCCAAGACTTCCAGACGCTGAGTCGCGAAGACTTGTTTGAGGCGCGTTCCAAAATGGGAATGCTGTTTCAAAGCGGTGCGTTGTTTTCGGATATTAGTGTATTTGAGAATGTTGCCTTCCCACTAAGGGCGCACACGAACCTTCCTGAGGATATGATTCGGGAT
>NZ_LWFT01001227.1:0-5463 GCF_001635105.1 Oleiphilus sp. HI0079 | reverse complement strand
ATATCGGCAAATTAAGGCGCATACTCCCGGGCCTTATACTTTCATTCTAAAGGCCACTAGTGAGGTTCCTCGCCGCTTAATGAACCCCAAGCGACGTCAAATTGGCATCCGTATTCCTGATAACAAAATCACCNTGGCGTTGGTAGAAGAGTTAGGGCACCCGTTAATGAGCACTACTCTCAGCCTTCTAAATGAAGAGCTTCCCATGACGCCCCCATACAATTCGGTGACTGCAACGACTTATCTCTCTGCTCCTGCCATTCAGCCGGGGTATAAAGATGTAACGCCAATGCATGCAAGCCCTCGTTCATTAACGACGACACCTCGGCGTATACCGCTTGATGCCGTGCTACCTTTCTTTTCCCTTCAAAATCACCAGAAACCAGAACCAACTTAAAGTGGGTTTCCGAATTCTCAGGCACAGAGTGCATGTGGCTCTCGTTCTCTAAAAGCAAATAGTCGATGCTGAATGCTTTTTCTAATAAAGCCTTGATCAAATTTTCTCGTTCCACTCCGACCTCATAACGTCTTTCAGCAATCTAATGACGCGAAGATAGTACTCTCAATATAGAGGCTTTTCTAGCAGGAACTACGTCACATAATTGCAATTCGCTACAGATCAAAACCAAAAACAGTTTCTTTGGAGCGGCTTTGCAATCTAACTGCATAAAAGCAGGTCGGAAAATTTCAAAAAGCAACTACACTTATTGGGATAAATAGAGAAATATTAGGGACATAGGGCGTAGAGCTTTGTTCCCGAGACATTTCAAAATAGTTCTTTGCAATATTAAGCGGGGTTAGGGAATGAAAATTGCGTTACTTGAGGATGAACTGTCGCAAGCTGAAACAGTTGTGGATCTACTTACGACCTATGGTCATGAGTGCGAGCATTTTGCGACGGGGAAATCATTTTTGTACTCTGTCCTGCATAATAGTTATGACTTACTCATTTTGGATTGGCAACTTCCAGACATCGAAGGAACCGAGGTTCTTCGCCAAATCCGTTCAGAAATGAACTGGAGGATTCCGGTTCTTTTTTTGACACAGAGAGATAGCGAAGCAGACATTATTACAGCACTTGATGCAGGCGCAGACGACTACTTAGTGAAGCCTGCACGCCAAGGAGAATTAGTGGCACGGGTCAATGCACTCAGCCGAAGAGTTGGCGGAGAACAAGCTGAGCAGGAAGAGATTGAAGTCGGTCCATATCAAATCAATCTTGGTAAGCGAACAATCATTTCCTCTGGAGAAGACGTGTCACTTACCGATAAAGACTTCGATCTAGCTGTGTTTATGTTCCAGAACATTGGTCGCCTTCTTTCAAGAGATTTTTTGTTGGAAAGAGTTTGGGGAATATCTTCAAACATTAATACGCGCACGGTAGACACCCACGTCAGCCGCCTGCGTCGAAAACTTAACATCAAGCCGGAAAATGGATTTCGTATTAAGACGATATACCAACATGGCTACCGACTGGAGCGTGTGAGCGAATAGCTTTCGTCAAAGTTATCGCCCTTTCTAACTTATGAATGGTCTTGCGTTGTCAGTTCATAGTTGTTTCAAGCAGAGGCTCATTGCCCCCGTTAGACTTTTGCTTGCCCTATATATACTGCTGACAGCCTTCGCCGGTAGCAGCCTTGCATTTGCGCAGGGATATGCAGACCAAAATAATCTTGATTGGCATTACACTATTCGGCCATCAGACAACCTACCACTGGTATCAAAACGTCTGCTTAAGCCACAATATTCTTGGACATCGATAGCGCACTACAACCATATTAAAGACATCGATAAACTGCAGGTGGGGTCTATCATCAAGATCCCCGTATCGTGGCTCAAGTACCAACCTCAACCCGCAAAAATAGAAAGCTATATTGGCATGGCACTCATCAAACGCAGTCAAGACTCGCGATATATGCCAATATCAAAGCAATCACACGTTTATGTCGGTGACGAGCTACTAACGCGCGAAGGCCAAATTACCGTAGAGTTTGCAGACGGCACTAACCTACGCATGGACGCTTTCTCCCATCTAGTTTTTAATAAACTTAGTAGTTACAAAGAGGTGGGCATGGTCGATACTCGCATGCGCCTCGGACGCGGAGGCATCAGAACTCAGGTTGAACCTTTAACCAAAGGGTCCCGCTATGAGATCAGCACCCCTAGTGCTGTAGCGGCCGTTCGCGGAACGGATTTTCGTTTAAGAACAAACCTTCAAGGAACGACTCTAGAAGTTCTCGAAGGCGCAGTCGAACTGATGCATGATCATGGCCAAGAACTGATCAAAGCTGGGTTCGGAGCTCGTCTATTCAGCCCAAGCGCGCTTATTGAAACGATAAGGCTAGATACTCTGCCACGCATCGCTAGTCAGTCGGGTGGATCTTTTTCCGATTCCGAGCAAGACCTAGACTGGAAAGGGTTACCGGCAGGTTATAGTCTTGCGGAGGCTAAAACGACGTTATCCGCAAATAAAACTGCGAGCAACTCTGCGCAAGAGTTAGAATCCGAGAGCTCGTCAAACTCAGCGTCTTCTAACAATCAAAGTGCCCAAGTTTCAGACCCTAATTCGGCCGACGTTGCTATCTTAGATCTCCCCCTACCTGGCAGTATTATTGATGGATTTACGGCGGAATTTACTTGGTCAGTCAACTCTCCGTCTACGCTATCTCGCTTAGAACTCTCACAGAACAGCGACTATGATCGCCTCGCTCTACCGACTAAATGGTCCGAAAACACTGCTTATCGAATTGAGCAACAGCTTCCAGCCGGAAATTATTTTTGGCGAGTTCGAACCCTGAGTACTGGCAACGCAGAAAGCCTGAGCGCTTCTAGAGCAGTATCTATCCAGGGGAAACTCGATCCAGTATCAATTTTGACCGTAAACTATATCGGCGATCAGGTTGGCATGTTCTGGCATAAAGTAGACAATGCAAAAGGGTATGTACTACAAGTTTCAGATGACAAGGAGTTTCGTCGTTTGTTAAAAGAAGAGACCCTCGGTAAAACTAGCGCATTTCTCAAGCTACCCGAAGGCAAGACCTTTTATGCACGCGTAAAAGGTTTAGGCGATGAAGTATATGCTTCGGAATTTGGGCCACAGAAAGAGATAAAGGTAGAGCCTAAACCAAATTAAGCGCTCAAGCGCATCACCCACTGATCAAAACACAATAATCATAAAGCGATATTATGGCGACTAGGCCTCTAAACGATCCACACCCCTACGAGCAGCATATTCTGACGCTAGCTCTGATTTTAGCCAGTGCTCTTCTGGTATATAGCCACGTAGCGAAACGCTTCGACTTGCTTACGTACGATGTGTTCATGCATGCTTCCACTGCGGAACCAGATCCGGATACGGTCATTGTTTCCATCGATGAAAAAAGCCTCAATAGTATTGGGCAGTGGCCTTGGCGGAGAGCTATTCACGCCCAGCTTGTCGAAAAGCTAACAGAGTATAAATCCTCCCTGATTGTATTCGACGTGCTCTTTTCGGAGTACGATACGCAGCACCCCGAGGATGATCTAAGACTCACTCAAGCAATCGAGAACGCGGGCAATGTCCTGCTCCCCTTGCATATTCACCCATTGGCCTACGACAAGCCACTTTCTGAAATCTTACCCATTCCGGAACTAGCAAATGCCGCAAAGGGCTTAGGCCATGTTCATGTTGAGCTAGACGAGGACGGATTAACACGCGGGATTTATCTCAATACGGGCGTTGGCGAAGCATACTGGCCCTCAATCTCACTCGCAATGGCGATTGAAACCAATCCCATGATCCAGTACCTACAAGAGATCCGGCAACAAACGCGCGCGCCGTATGTCTCGGTTAATAGTGAGTATCGCTTAATCCCCTTCGCAGGCCCCCGCGGTACCTATCCTACTCATAGCTTTATCGATGTCATGTCGAACAAAGTAGACCCTAATACTTTTAGAGATAAAACGGTTCTCATTGGCGCTACTGCGGCAGGGCTAGGCGACATCATTCCGACGCCATTCTCACACATGAACAGCCCTATGTCCGGAGTAGAAATTCACGCAAACGCCTATTCAGCAATCGTCAATGGAGAAATCATCCAGACCGTTTCTGAACGATGGACTTATCTTTTAACGTTCGCATTTATTCTGATACCCATTCTGATCTTCCCTCGAATTCGCCCAACCTTAGTGATGCCCTCGACCATTCTTCTGGTCGGCTGCATTCTCGGTTTTAGCTACATTCTTCTCGCATATGAAAGAACATGGTTTCCCCCGGTAAATAGCGTGCTAGGTATTCTCATTGCCTATCCACTCTGGAGCTGGCAGCGTATGCGACATCTAAACAGTTTTTTCAGCAACGAGCTTGAAAGGCTTAGCCAAGAACCAGACTTAAGCTTTCGCCGTCTTAGTCAGCACAGTATGGAAAAAATATTTCTTTCCTTGATATCTATCCTAAAACCTCAGGCTTATGCCCTATTTCATAATGGTAATATTGTTCACGGCTACAATCAGGATGAACTTAGCGCGACTAAGATCAACGAATTCGGGGTTTGGTTCCATGACGACTCTACGAGCTGGATTCAGCTTCAGATAGATGATGAGCGCTTCAAAATTGGAATTGCATCCCCAAGCTCGGAACAGAGACATATAGTCCAAGGCTTTTTAGACAAGCTTGAGCTTGTATCAAAGCATGATACTCAGATCAAAAAGCCTTCAGAACAGATCGCAAAGCGTATTCATCAAGTCCGTGATGCAATCACGGCAATGCAAGATATGCGTACGTTTATTTCCCGAGGTTTTGAGGAGATGCCTGGCGCAGTGATCGTAACAGACCCAATAGGTCTCATTGTTTACGCAAACAGTCGAGCGGTCGCTTGGTTGCAGCCAAGTAATGAGCAGATTATCTCCGTACCAATCTACAAGCTGTTTGCGGCGTATCGCGATGGTAATGACGAATTCAGTCAAGCGATTTCAGAATGTTTACTCGAAGGCAAAGGAAAGCAATTTAATATTAACCTTGGGCATCGCGACATTATGATGCACTGCCTTCCATTTCTGGTCGATGAGCATAGCGATGCCGGTATGATGATTAGCATGTCCGACATAACACAGATTCGACAGCAACAACGCGAAAAAAACCAGCTAATTGATTTTCTGTCACATGATGTGCGTTCGCCGCTTAGCTCGCAACTAGCCATTCTTCAGGGCTTACGAAACGGAAGGATTGAGTGGGGGGAAAAAATAATTGATCAGCTTGCCTCGCATGCAGAACGTTCATTGGGACTTTCAGATCAATTCTTACAAATCACACGGGCAGAACAAGTACTTGAAGATGACTTCTATGAATTTGAGCTGATCAATGCCATTGAGAATGCAATTGACTCTGTTGATCAATTAGCGCGTCAAAAGAACATTGAAATGACACTTAGTGGGATCGATGAAGCATGGCTTTGGGGAAGCGCCGAGCTGATTGAACGAAGCGTG
>NZ_LWFT01001226.1:0-896 GCF_001635105.1 Oleiphilus sp. HI0079 | reverse complement strand
ATATTGATTGATGCTCGCCAAGGAGTGCTCACCCAAACTCGACGCCATAGCTTCATCGCATCTTTATTAGGGATCAAGCACGTCGTTGTGGCCATCAACAAAATGGATCTTGTTGATTATAATGAAGGCCGTTATAACGAGATAAAAGACGACTACCTTAGCTTTACCTCTCAACTGGGTATGCATGACATTCGTTTTGTACCCATCTCAGCGCTGAAAGGCACGAACGTTCTGACGAATAGTGAGCTTACTCCGTGGTTCAAGGGCGAACCTTTAATGCAGATCCTCGAGAACGTAAAGGTAGCCGACGACAAAAACTTTAAAGACTTCCGACTTCCTGTTCAGTATGTAAATCGCCCCAACCTAAACTTTCGAGGATTCTGCGGCACGATTGCGTCCGGGGAAATCAACAAAGGTGACGAAGTCATCGCTCTTCCCTCGAACAAGCGAAGTACCGTGAAATCAATTGTTACCTATGATGGCGACATAAGCAGCGCCTTTGCAGGACAGGCAATTACGCTCACACTAAACGATGAGATTGACGTTTCGCGCGGCGACACTTTAGTTAAATCAGACAGTATTCCTAGCGTTAGCCAAAGCTTTTTAGCCAACATTGTCTGGATGAGCGAAGACGCAATCTCACCAGGAAAGCTAATCGATATTAAGCTAGGTTCAAGCACATCATCAGGATCTATTCGAAGAATTGAACATGCCGTTGATGTAAACACATTTGAAGAGCAGCCGGCGACAGAACTCAACCTGAACACAATCGCGAAGTGCGAACTTATGCTCAGTCAACAAGTGGTTTTTGACCCTTATGATCAAAGCAAGTACACCGGCTCATTCATTCTAATCGACCGACTTAGTAACGTAACGGTGGGCGCAGGAATGATCGT
>NZ_LWFT01001225.1:0-592 GCF_001635105.1 Oleiphilus sp. HI0079 | reverse complement strand
GCCGTTCGCTCAGCGGTGAGCGATACGTTTGCTGTCTCTGTAAAGCTGAACTCGGCTGATTTTCAGCGAGGAGGCTTTAGCGAGGATGATGCGCGGTATGTTATTGAACAGCTGAATAACGAAGCTGTAGATCTGGTAGAGCTTTCTGGCGGGAGTTATGAGAGTCCTGCGATGCAAGGGCGGACGGCAGACGGGAGAACCTTGGCCAGAGAAGCGTATTTTCTGGAATTCGCACGTGAGCTTGGCAAGGTCGCGACAATGCCCTTGATGACGACCGGTGGCATTCGTCGCAAAGAAGTCGCCGAAAGTGTGCTTGCAGCAGGTGTCGATATTGTCGGTATGGCAACGGCGTTGGCTTTGAACCCCAACTTACCTTCGCTTTGGCAAACCCAGCCGCATGCAACGGTCAGCATTCCAGAGCCGCAGTTTAGCGATAAAGCCATTGCGTCACTTGCGACCATGGCGATGGTGCGCAGACAGTTGCGCCGCCTTGGTAAGGGAAAATCTCCTAAGCCGTCGCCATCACCCATGTATTCGCTGATCAGTGATCGGCTACGGTTTTCTCGAATGACCAAGCGCTACAACAAACGGG
>NZ_LWFT01001224.1:0-760 GCF_001635105.1 Oleiphilus sp. HI0079 | reverse complement strand
AATTGCGAGAAAAGCTAGAACTAAGTGGGTTTAAGACACACTTAGACTTGAGAAACGAGAAGATCGGCTTTAAAATCCGCGAGCACACAATTGCCAAGGTTCCTTTTTTGCTCGTTGTCGGAGACAAAGAGATGGAAAATGGAACTGTGGCTGTCCGAACTCGTAAAGGTGAAGACCTTGGAGTTATGACTCAAGACGAAGTTGTAGCGCTATTTAGTCGAGAGTCAGAAAGTAAAGGACGTAGCATAGACAACGACAAGTCGGCTTAAACCCTCTTGTGCGCTGTCTTTTTGTTTTTGAATAGTTGGAGATTGCGACATTAAGCGAAGCAGCCAAATGGGTAAGGCTAAGAAAGCCACCATCAATGAGAATATCGAGGCGTCTGAAGTACGTCTTATTGACGAAAACGGCGAGCAGGTAGGGATTGTCCCTATCGGTGAAGCGATATCGAGAGCAGAATCAGTGTCTCTTGATCTTGTTCAGATTGCTGACAGTGATCCAATTGTGTGTAAAATCATGGATTACGGCAAAAAGATATTCGAAGAGAAAAAGCAAAAAGCGGCACAACGCAAGAAGCAGAAGCAGACCCAGGTCAAAGAGATTAAGTTACGACCAGGGACGGAAGAAGGGGATTATCAGGTAAAACTGCGCAACCTGATACGTTTCCTTGAAGCAGGGGACAAAGCCAAGGTGACTATTCGGTACCGAGGCCGCGAAATGGCCCATCAAGAGATCGGCATGAAGTTGCTCGAACGGATCG
>NZ_LWFT01001223.1:0-1035 GCF_001635105.1 Oleiphilus sp. HI0079 | reverse complement strand
TCTAGCAAACGCATTACGACTGATTCGCCGTACTGGGTAGGCATTGTGGATAACCGTACATCAATCGACCGGTTCTTGACGCGAATATTAAACCGCCCATCTTGCGGAACGCGCTTTTCAGAGATATTCAGTCCCGACATCAATTTCAAGCGAAGAACTAGCGCAGCATTAATCCGCGTTTCCTTCATTTCCTGCTCTTGCAAAACACCATCAATTCGCAACCGAATGCGCACCACATTCTCATCCGGTTCGATATGGATATCCGATGCTCGCGCCATCACGCCATCTTCGAAAATCGATTGCAGCAGTTTCACCACCGGAGCATCAGAGTCATCGCCTGTCGCTGTAAGCTCGGCAAGATCAAATGCATCGTCGGAAAGCTCGCTATCTAACTCCTCTGCGAGGTTCGAAATTTCGTCCGTTCGTCGATACACCATATCGAGCGTGCTAAGCAGCTCACTTTCACGGACCACGGCATGACGCGTAGGTTGTTGTACTTTTTGAGAAATTTCATCCAGAGCCATTAGATCCATTGGATCAGCCATACCAATGAGCAAGCTACCCTGCTGCTCATCCAAGACTATAGCCCGAAATCGTCTCGCCAATGCCTCCGGAAGTTTTTTGATCAACTCTTGATTAAACTGATAGTGCTTGAGCTGGACGAAGGGGATTTCAAGCTGACGAGAAAGCAGATTAAGCAAACTGTCTTCATCGACGTATCCAAGATCAATGAGCGTCTGGCCCAGCTTTCTTCCAGACTTTTTTTGCTCACCCAGAGCCGTCATCAACTGCTCTTCAGTGATAACGCCATTCTGGATCAAAAGATCGCCAATCCGGATTTTTTTCTTCGGTTCACTCATACTGTGAAAATCTTTAGCCTAGTTGGTTAGGAAAGAACACTTACAACGTAAGTTGTTGCAAGCGCGACTGGGAAAAACTCGCTAGAGAGCTTTTCAGATTTGGCAGAGCCAAAGCCTGTCGATAAGCCAGCACAGCATCGTTATATCGCTGCATCTGATCGAGGCCAATTGCCAT
>NZ_LWFT01001222.1:0-1203 GCF_001635105.1 Oleiphilus sp. HI0079 | reverse complement strand
CCAACCTATCCCGAGTGACAAACGTAAACCGGTAAAAATAGCTGGGATCGCAGAAGGCATAACGATTTTCGTTATGTGTTTCATTGGACTAAGGCGCAGTACTTTGCTCACGTTGACGAGGTCACGGTCGATACTAGAGACACCAACGGCGGTATTGATTAGCGTCGGCCACAGGCAACACAACGAGACTGTGACCGCCGAAGTGATAAAAGACTTGGAAAAGAAAGGATCATCCGTCACATAAACAGCACTGACGATCATCGTCACTAGAGGCAGCCATGCCAGCGGAGAAACCGGCTTAAACAACTGAATAAGCGGATTAATCGCTGAATACGCTGACTTGCTTAAACCACATAAAATTCCTAAAGGCACGGCAATCAATGAGGCAAAAATAAAGCCTGTTGCGACCGTGACAAGGCTGGTTAAAATCTGTTGGAAGAACGTAGGAGCTCCGGTGAAAGGGCGAATTTTCGGCTCATAGCTCGGATCTTGCGCTAAACGCGCTGCATTACGCTTCTCTTGTCGCTCGTAAAATGCTTCTGCTTTCGCAACTTCTGCGTAATGCTCATTAATCAGGTTTTTTGATTGCTCCAACACTTGTACCGGCCCAGGAAATTTTCCAAGGGAGGTATCAATGTTTTGCGCGACCACGTTCCAAAGCGCTAAAAACAGCGTCAAACCAAGCAAGGGCAATGCAAGCGCGGTAGACCATTGTTTCAGTTTATCTGCAGTCAGCATTTTGATGCCATTTGAGGGCATTACAGCCTGTTTAAACATAGTACTCATCTCCAGACCGGTCACTAGCACTAAGTTACTAGTGACCGATACTCTTTTCTAAATTTGGTCTTTCGATTTCAACCCGATCGGGAAGTTCTCCAGATATGCATTGGGCTTCGTGCCATCGTAAGTCTGGCCATCAATAAACTCTGACTGCGGCGGTTTAAAGCCGGTTTCAGACGCAAACTCAGGGAAGTCAGACGCCTTGGCCTTACCTTCAGCGATCAGTGCCTTAGCCGCGACAGCATAAATGTCAGGTCGATAAACCTTCTTTGCGGTTTCCATATACCAGTCGGATGACTGGTATATGGAAACCGCAAAGAAGGTTTATCGACCTGACATTTATGCTGTCGCGGCTAAGGCACTGATCGCTGAAGGTAAGGCCAAGGCGTCTGACTTCCCTGAGTTTGCGTCTGAAACCGGCTT
>NZ_LWFT01001221.1:0-904 GCF_001635105.1 Oleiphilus sp. HI0079 | reverse complement strand
GCATCACAACAGAGTACCCGAAGATTTGTTAAGCCTGCATCGCCAGCTTGTGCTAATAATGCGCCAACGCCAGGACGATGCACTTCTACGCCAACAAAATTTTTCTCTGGCTCTGCACTTGCCATTTCAAACAGTGAACTGCCCATACCAAACCCGATTTCAAAGACCACCGGATTACAGTTACCGAAAATTTGAGCAAAATCGAGTTGCTGCCCCGGCTCAAGACCAAAGTGATCCCAGTAACTATCCCAGCCGCGGGTTTGGCCTGCGGTCATACGCCCACTGCGCACCACAAAACTTCGAATCACTCTTTGCATTGGATTGTCTTGATCAGACACGGAATCCCTCGAATAGTCTAAAACGTAAATCGGAAAACGTAATTGATAAATCTCGTGGGCGGAATTCTAGGATTAGCAGCGCTGCATAGCAAGCACGCGATGTTTAAGGCCATCACTCGCCCTCGCGATACGGTTAGTTTGTGATCTCATACACAAAGCTTTATCGATTTAACTATCTGTTACAGATTTAGTGATGTTCTACACCGATTGTTCAAAATTTGAGCGTATACTTAGTAATACAGATTCACGATGAAGCGATCGTGGTTCTGTCTTCCTTGAAGAAACCCCTATTAAGGAGCCAAGTTTTGGCTCCTCTTTTTTTGCCTCCAGTTTAGTTCAACTGCTTTTTTTAAACCTGTGAACGCCAGTTCAACACGCTAATCTGCTGGCCTTTGTATAGGCCGATAGCGCAAGGCCTGCGCCAGATGCCCCTGACTTATCCTCGATTCCCCCGAGCAATCCGCCAATGTTCTTGCCAATCGCATTATTCGATGTGCGGCTCTACTAGACAAAGCCAAGGCATCAATTGTGCTCATCAACCAATCATTCTGCTCAGTCGTCAACGC
>NZ_LWFT01001220.1:0-730 GCF_001635105.1 Oleiphilus sp. HI0079 | reverse complement strand
CGATCCGCAAGCGCCAACGTTAGCACCAAAGCTTCAATGCCCGACCCGATCTGCATTGCATATTCTGTCCAAAAATTGTTCGGTAGTGCGCCGGTACTCCTGCCCGTTGTAATGGCAAACCCTAGCGTCAGGGGAACCCACGCAATAGTGAAGTAAATACCGGATCGCTTACCTTTAAACCAACTGATTGGCCCAGCAAAAACAAGTACCGCAAAAAGCAAAACACCACCAATGGCCGATACACGCACTGAAAAGTCGTAGCCCATAAACATGGATACGCCGAGATCAAAGATCTCAAAACCGACCATCACCAAAATGGCTTTATCCAACATCGGAGTGCCACGATAGGTTCGCATAAAGCTGCGCGCAAAAAGCAAAGAGAACAAAGCAAGAAAGGGCATCGACATAAGGAACAATCGACTGTTCAAATCGGGTGCATGAGGCAACACCATCTGATGAATAAAGCCTCGACTGCTCGCAAAAAATACTAGGTAGCCAAAAACGGCTAACGCGTAATACAAATACAATCTTTCACGCAGTGTAAAAAATACCGCTAGATTCAAAAGCAAGATGACGGCTAAAGCGCCATAGTAAAAAAAGTGGATTTTCTGTTCGCTTGCAGCAGACTCAAAGAAGGATTTCTCTGTCCAAAGATACAGGGGCAGCAACATCGAGCCCTGGGTTTTGACTCGGGAAATAACCGAAATATCCTGATTACTCTCTAACTGAA
>NZ_LWFT01001219.1:0-1126 GCF_001635105.1 Oleiphilus sp. HI0079 | reverse complement strand
TAGTTGCGCTAGAGAAACGTAACTTCGACATTGTTGTCAGCGATGTCAATATGCCGGGTATGAGTGGCCATGAGCTGCTGGCTCAGGTGAAGTCTAAGGTGCCAGGCTTGCCAATGATGCTGATAACGGCATTTGGACAAATTAAGGATGCGGTAGATGCAATGCAGGCCGGGGCGGATGACTATCTGGTTAAGCCGTTTGAGCCGCAAACACTTATTGAGTCGATCGAACGCATTGTCGGTGGAAATCAGAATACCGAGATTAGCGACGAGCCGGTTGCGAGCTCGGCCTTCACCAAAGAATTTTTCAAGGTGGCGCGTAAAGTCGCTAAGACTGAATCCACCGTCATGATCTCTGGTGAAAGTGGGACCGGTAAAGAGGTTTTGGCGCGTTACATTCACCGCCATTCTCCAAGAAAAAACAAGCCATTTGTTGCGATCAACTGTGCTGCCATTCCTGAAAATATGTTGGAAGCCATGTTGTTTGGTCATGAAAAGGGCGCGTTTACGGGCGCATATAACAGCTCTCCCGGCAAGTTTGAGCAGGCAAATGGGGGTACCTTGCTACTCGACGAGGTTTCAGAAATGGATCTCGGCTTGCAGGCAAAGCTATTGCGCGTATTGCAGGAGCGAGAGGTTGAGCGTGTTGGAGGTAAGAAGCCAATCAAGCTTGATGTCAGGGTTTTAGCTACAACCAACCGAGCGCTCAAATCGTATGTGGACGCAGGCAAGTTTCGAGAAGATTTGTTTTACCGCCTTAGCGTTTTTCCAATGGCGTGGAAACCTCTGCGCGAAAGACGCGATGATATTTTGCCAATCGCGGAGCGCTTACTTCAGGTGCACGCAACCAAGATGCGTCGCGGAGCTATGACGCTAGATACTCAGAGTAAACAACACTTGGTGAATTACCCTTGGCCGGGAAATGTACGAGAGCTCGATAATGCGATTCAGCGTTCCTTAATTCTTGCAGAAGGAAGTGTCATCGAGTCGTCGGATCTCATACTGGAAATGCCTGAGAGCACCGTATCTGACAATTCTTTGACGGTTCGACCTGATGCTGACGAAGTTTTGTTTGTAGAAACGGAACCGGCTGCGCATCAGCGAAGCGAAGGGGAGGATAGCCCTCA
>NZ_LWFT01001218.1:0-694 GCF_001635105.1 Oleiphilus sp. HI0079 | reverse complement strand
ATGAATTAACCAACACGAAAGACCTTGAAGTAGATCTCGTTGCAGCATTATTAATCAGTGAAAACTTTGAGGAGCAGCATTCAAGCCAATATTTTGCATACTTTCAGTCAGATACAGATATTCAAAAAGTGAAAGGGGTTAACTCGAGTTCGAGCAGGAGGGCCTTATCGCTTGGAGCAATCGCAGAATACCGGCTTGGCAGCTATGACAGCTATTTTTCAAACCACCTTATAACCATAAACCCCAGCTATACGTCCGATGCTATACAAGATAGCGACAGTCTCAATTTCATCGGCACGTGGACACCCATACCCGACCTTGGTGAGAACAACTTCTTCCTGAATATGGTGCCTATAGGCCCCTATCTTGACTTAAAAGTAAATTGGGACCTTCGGCTTGAAGGGGGCTCAATACTAAACCAAGGCAAACAGGCGTCAATCGAGAAAGACTATGCCGACTACGGCTACAACATCAACGTGATTATGAATGGTGCAAAAAACTCCATACTTGCGAAGTTTCAGTGGGATAGTAGCTACAAAAAACTCTATTCATTGCTTTCAGGGCAGCGAAGCAAAGAATATCTCTCCAGCAAGCTACGCTATCTCATCAATACAAATCTCAGCCTTGGTGTTGGGTATGAAAAAGGACAAAAAGGCGTACAGTTTAACGAGGTAGATAAATGGAATATCAACTT
>NZ_LWFT01001217.1:0-1039 GCF_001635105.1 Oleiphilus sp. HI0079 | reverse complement strand
TGCGTTTGGATCCTGATCATTATGAGTCGCAAGCTGTCCAAGTTGCCTGTCATGCCACTTGGATAGAACGACGAGTGCGCAGATCGCAGCCGATAATGCCCATGCCATATCTGATTGGGTGTCCCAGATATACCCTTGCGTTCCGAGAAATGCCATGGCGTCTTCACCTGATAGCAATGCGACCCACCATTCGATCAACTCATAAAACGCGCTGAAGGCCAGAACGATCGAAACAATTATATAGTTGCGCCAAGCAACACCATTCACGACGTTTTTGCGGATCAAGATCTCTCGTGCAAGCAGAGCCGGGACAAACCCTTGAAAGAAATGACCAACTTTGTCGTAATTGTTGCGTTCAGAGCCAAACAGGCCATCAAACAAGGGTACTTCTGCGTAGGTATAGTGGCCTCCAACCATCAGTACCACGCAGTGCAGCAGAATGAGAAAACTCAGCATGGGCGTTAGAGGAAAGCGTTTGTAGGTAAGTGCAACCAGCGTTGCACCTATCACTGCCGGCAAGACCTCAAGAAACCAAGTGAGTGTGTCTTTAGGGTTGATGCCGGACCAAACCAGCACGACTAGAAATATCGCAGTCCAAAGGTATTTGATGTTGCTTGCCCCTTATTTTTGCCCGTTACCGGAAGGTCTTCACAGTCGCTTTGAGCGCACAGCTTGTTTGTTTTTCATTTGAGCTTGGATGTTACAGCCCTTTATGGTTTTTTAGAGTGCGCGCAATCTAAACCGTAATTTTGCCTTCGAGGTAATGCACTGCTTTACCTGATACAAAGACTCTATCTTCTGTGACTCGACATAACAACACGCCGCTTCGTTTTGATGCCTGAAGCGCCATGAGTTCGGTTTTTCCTAAGCGTTCTGCCCAATATGGTGCTAGGCCCGTATGTATCGACCCTGTAACGGGGTCTTCGTCACCGCCGTTTGCTGGCCAGAAGTATCTTGATACGAAGTCATATTCTGATCCTGGCGCTGTGACGACAACATCATGAGGTGCGAGCTTTTTTAGCTGTTCTTGTTTTTGTGT
>NZ_LWFT01001216.1:0-10180 GCF_001635105.1 Oleiphilus sp. HI0079 | reverse complement strand
TCACGAATCTGCGGCATAAAGCTGTAGTGTTCGCTGAAGAGCAGCACGATGGTGGACCCATGCTCAAAATTACCGATCCGTTCACCCCGCTCAAAAGAACGCTTAAATGGAATTTCGTTTGGGCCTCGATAGGCGAGCGATAGCGGGTGTTCAAGGCCGACGAACCGCATACTGGCGACTAAAATCGCGGCGACAGGGATCATCGCGATGCGTCCTTCAAAATTGGTGGGCTTTATTTCGATCACTGCGCGTTCGTTGCGGCAGAACAAGCGGTTAATGCGTTTAAGCGTTGGAGGATTAACATTGAACGTGTCACCGGAAATGTAATGCAGCTTGTCTACCTCGCCACGAGCGGGAGAGTGCATGTGGTGGTACATGCTAGATTTCAATCGAAGCGTAATAAAGCGCCCGTTTTGGTAGGGCTCAAGATCAATCGCTCCCTGTGTTAGTTCGCCAAGCTCGTAGGGCATGCCTTTGATTTGCAGCGCTTGCAGGTTCTTAATCTTCCCGAAGCTTCCTATCTGAGCGTCGCAAGGGCTGACGAGACGATCTTCTGCAGAATCAATTGGCCTCGTACCTGGTTTGAGCTCACGGGTAAAGCAAGCATGTACGCTCTTAAAGCTTTTCTCGGTCGCTTCATGTAAACGCATGTCATCGCTGAAATACTGCCACGTACTTAAGGCGATGCGCGTGAATAAGGGGTTTTCAACCTTGCTTAGACGGCCCATTAGTCGTGTGCTCAAAGCACGTGGTATGTAGTTTGTCACTAGGAAATTTAGCGTTCCCCTGAGGGGCGCTCCCTTTACCGGACTGAATGTTTTAATGTCGTTATACATGGACTCAAATTAGCGAGGTTAAAAGACAGAAAGATGAACGATTTGCTACAAAATGATGACGGCGTAACACCATGCAGGATGCCAATGCGAATTACTCGGTAAACGGTTTAGTACAACGCCACTAAACTCGCGTGACCGAGCAGACCAAGTGCGAGTCCAAGGCCAGCACCCACCAGAACGTCACTCGGGTAGTGCAGACCAAGTACTGGGCGCGACAGTGCAATTAGGGCTGTAAAGGACCATAGAGCAGGTGCGAGCGCTGGGTAAGAAAGGGAGATAATCGTGGTAAAGCTTACCGCGTGCAAGGTGTGGCCAGAGGGGAAGCTATAACGGTCCAGCGTCGCGCAGACCTGAAAAATCTGAAGGTGAGAGATAAATGGCCGCTCTCGTATCCATGTCTTTTTAAGTGATTTGTAGAGCACCACGCCGATTAAGCCAGTGAGCGTATAAACAAGTAGCAAAGGTAGGGCTTTTACTCCATCGATCAGCAGTAACGAAAAGCCTGCCGCATACCAAAAAGCACCGTTGCCAAGCCGGCTTATGACCGTAAAGAACAAGCCAATGAAAGGATTCTTACAGAGAGCGTTAAGCGTTCGACATAAACTAATATCAGCGGCTTGGGCTTTCTGACTTAAACTTGATGTTGGTTCTATTTGCATCATAAATTCCTGTCGNTTGCGCGTTAACATGGAGCAGGGTAGTGCAGAACTGCTGGACGATTTCATCCCAGCTTAATTTCATCGAGATGGCGTGCGAGGCCTTTGCGATATTCATTCGGAGCTGCGTTTCTTCGTAGGCATGGATGGCATTCTCGATAAACTGACCATCATCACCTAAATCAGCTAGGAAGCCGGACTGTCGGTCTTTTAAGTGCTCCCTTGCTGCTGCGTCATCAAATGCACAAACGCAGCAGCCGCTAGCCATCGCCTCGGTAACAACATTTCCGAAGGTGTCCGTCTTGCTTGGGAACAGAAATATATCGCCAGACGCATAATGCTCTGCTAACTCTTCTCCGCGTTTCAGTCCTGCAAAGATAAGATTCGGAAACCTTGCCGACAGAACGGGCTTCAGAGGGCCGTCACCGACCAACACAAATTTTGCATCGGGAAAGCGCTCGCATACCGCCTGATAGGTGGTAGCGAGCAGATCGAGATTTTTTTCGGCTGCAATGCGACCAACATAAATAAAAACCGGCTCATCCGCTTGAACACCCCAGTTTGCACGCAAGGTTTCATTTCGCTTGTTAGGTGAGAACCGTTCGTGATCGATGCCTCGCGATACGACTTGGATATTTGTGAGCCCCTTATTGTTTAGCATTGCTTGTTGCTGTCTTGTCGGGACCAAGGTTCCAGCACTGTTGTTATGAAACCAACGCAGGTATTTGGTGATGATGGGCTCTAAGAAACCGAAGCTGTAAAATCTGGAATAACTCTGAAAGTTCGTATGAAAACCGGTCACGGCCTTTACGCCAATGGCGTTGGCAGCTCTCAGCGCCGCTAAGCCAAGCGGCCCTTCTGTCGCGATATATACTGCGTCAGGACGTAGCTGTTCGATGTGCGTTTTCAGCTTTCTACTACTAGCCAACCCAAACTTTAGCTCCGAGTACCCGGGAATAGGCAGTCCGAAAACAAGCAGTTCCGCTTCGCGTTCGAAGACCCTCCCGCTAATCGGAAGATCTTTTTTAGACTGCTTCGGGCGTATTACCGTTACCTCAATACCTTTACGAATCATTCCGTCAACCCAGTGACCGAGGGTGGTAGCTACACCGTTCACTTCCGGGCGGTAGGTTTCTGTCACGATCAACACGCGTTGTAAGCTCATAGTGCACTCTCATTAAGGGCTATGCGCATACGTTGATCAGAAAATGTGACAGTTCGACTTCAGTGTTGTGACAATACCGTGAACAAGGGAGGGAAGGATGCGCGCACTTACATGGAGGTGAAGCGCTGTTTGTTCGTCAATGCATGTTTGGATTCCAGCGAGTTTGCTCTGTCTAAAGTGTGCTTGCGCGCCTTAATCTCAAATATGGAACAATAAATATATTAATTGGTCTATTTTTATTAAAACTGAAATTATACTATGCGCGTATGATTGACCATACCCCGATAAATTGACCTTTGCCTTGAGAAGAGATTGATATGTCTAGCGCACGCGCTTTATTTTACTCCCCAGTTTTCGTTGTGTTGGCCTTTTCGTCGGTATTGGTGCTTGCTCTCGGTGTAAGCCGTTTAGGGTATTCTTCCGACTCTCCAGAGGGTTACTCAGAATTAACCCTCGTTATGACCTTGGGCGCACAAGAGGCTGCCATCGATACACCGATGCAGCGTTATGTTGCGCGCGTAGAGGCGGCGCAACGCGTTGAACTGGGCTTTGATATCTCTAGTGTCATTATCGAGATTTATAAGCGCGAAGGGGAGCGATTTCAAAAAGGGGAGCTGCTAGCACAGCTCGACGCACGTCGCTTGCAGGCAAGATTGGTTGAACTGAGAGCCGCTAGAGATCGCGCAACAGCATTGCTCAAACTCGCAGATGTATCGCTCGAGCGTGTGAAAGGTTTACGCGGAAGTAACAGTGTTTCAGCGCAAGCTCTGGACGAGGCCTCGCGCCAGAAAGAAGCATCGCAAGCAGACTTAAGGCTAGCCGAAGCGCAGTTGGCAACGATTGAGCTCGAGCTCGAGAAATCGAATCTCTTCGCTCCCTTCGATGGTGTTGTGATCGACAGAACAAGCGATGTTGGGCGAACGGTATCTTTGGGAATGCCCGTTTTGTTGGTTGAGCAAAGCGCAGAACCTGAAGTAAGAGCAAGCGTTCCGCTTGATGTAGCAAAATCGCTAAAGATTGATCAAACTCTCCGTTTGACGCATGAAGACCGCGTGCTTGAAGGCGTGGTCACGCGCATTAAATTAAGCCTTTCTTCTTCGCGTTCTTCTGATGTGTACATGAGTGTCATGACAGCAGATGAGGCGCTTGTACCCGGAGAAATCGTCAATATTGAAATCCCGGCATCTGTGCGCGCTGATGGCGTATGGCTGCCTCTTACGGCGCTCACTGAATACGGCAGAGGGCTCTGGTCGGTCTATCTAGCGGAACCAGATCCAAATGAGGCGATCAAGAATAATCGCTCCCAGATACGCCGCACCGTTGTGTCCATCAGTCGTGTTCGGGGCGATTACGCGCTCGTTACGGGTGGCGTCGACGTGGAGAACAGAGGGCGGGTTGTTGCTCAAGCAACGCACCGCATTGTTGAAGGGCAATATGTAAGAACGCAACCTACCTCTTCTGTTGCGAGCAAGTAGGCATGGAACAAAAAACGACCAAATCAGAGTCTGTATATTCGCTGCGCTCGGCATACTATCGAAACCCACACCTGTTAATGATGACTCTCATCGTTATTTGTGCAGCCGGCCTATCATCTTGGTTTTCCTTACCGAAGGTTGAGGATCCCAGAATTACCCAACGGTTTATTTCGATTATCACAGAGTTTCCGGGTGCCTCTGCTCGGCTGGTCGAATCGACCGTGACGGAGGTCTTAGAGTCTGAGCTTGCAAGCATTTCAGAAATAAAAACGATCAATTCTACATCCCGAACCAACGTCTCTGTGCTCTCAATTGAACTCGACGGGCGGGTGACGTCTGACAATAATCGAGAAGTTATTTCTCGTATACGCGACCGCGTCAAAGACGCAACGAGAAAACTGCCGAGCCAGGCCTTATCTCCGAGAATTAAAGAAGAAGATAACGTCGCATACGCTTACACACTCATTACCGCAGTAAAATGGGCATCGGCGGGAGATCAGCAGCTAAGTATGATGAACCGCGTCGCTGAAATTCTAAAAGATCGCATCGAAGCCGTTCCTGGTACAGAGTTTGTGAGCGTTCACGGCGCGCCTGCTGAAGAAGTACACGTGGTTGTGTCTCCTACCGAATTGGCGGAACTGGGATTAACTGTTCGCCAATTGGCAAACTCAATTCAGGGCTCAGATAGTAAGCAAGTCGCAGGGCGACTAGTCCAAAATGACACCCTGTCTTCCATCGAAGTGCGTGGCGAGTTTGATTCGGTGTCGCGCATTGAAACGCTTCCTGTTCAAAGCGGCAAAAGCGACTTGTTACTTCGAGACATTGCAGAGATCTCCAAGAGCAGGGTGGAGCCGGAGCAAAACATAACGCTATATAATGGCGAACGCGTGCTTCTCGTTGCTGCGCGAATCGAAGTGTCGAGCCAAATTAGACCCTGGACCACCTCTGTTCAGGAGGTAATTCGACAAACTGAAAATGAGTTGGGCGGTGTGATCGAACTCGTGGAGGTGTTTGAGCAGGCTGCATACACGGAAGATCGTTTGAATTCCCTCGGCGGGAACTTGCTTGCTGGTATCGTTGCTGTCCTAGTAGTCGTGTGGGTCTTCATGGGTTGGCGCTCAGGGATTATCGTCGCCACATCTCTGCCGCTTGCAGCCGCCTGCGTGTTATTTTCGCTCAGAGCGCTCGACATGCAAATTCAACAAATGTCGATGTTTGGAATGATCATCGCGATAGGCTTGCTGATTGATAATGCCATTGTAATGACCGACGAAGTGCGCGAGCGCATGCGTCAAGGCTTATCGGCTTCAGCGTCCGTCGAAGGCGCACTAAAGCACTTGTTTATGCCGCTGCTGGCGTCAACCGTGACCACAATCCTCGCCTTTATGCCTATTCTGTTACTCGAAGGAAACTCCGGAGACTTTATTGGCTCAATATCGGTGAGTGTGATTTTGGCGCTCATCTTCTCCTTTATCCTCTCAATGACCGTCATACCATCGATTTGTGCTTGGCTGGAGAAAAAGTACGGCGGGCGAGACGATAATCGTTGGTGGCAGCAAGGGATTTATAGCCCTGCCCATGGCGAGGCGTATCGAAATTTTCTGTTAAACAGTCTGCACAAGCCTTGGATTGCAGTGGTGGTTTCGCTGGCTCTTAGCGTAAGCGGTTTTGCGTTGGTTGGCAGCTTGCCTAAGGTGTTTTTTCCAGCTGCGGATAGAGATATGTTTGAAATGCGCGTTTGGTTTGAGCGCAACACTAGTGTCGATGGCGCATATCGCCTTGTGTCAAAGATTGACCAAGAAATGCTTGCAATAGAGGGCGTTGAAAAAACGGTTTGGTCAATAGGCGACAGTATTCCTGCCTTTTACTACAACCAAATTATGAATAACAGCAATCAAGCGTACTACGCAGAGGTTGTGGTCAAAACGATAAGCTCTAAGGACTCTCAACGTTTGATTGACGAGCTCCAGTTGTCGCTTAGTGAGGCATTTCCGAATGTCCAGATTGTTGCAAAAGCGTTTGCTCAGGGCCCTCCTGTGGAGGCGCCACTTGAGTTTCGAATTTTCGGCCCCGAAACAAACAAGTTGAGGGAATTAGGGGAGCAACTACGTGGCATTATCGCCGAGCAGAAAGGCGTCCTTCATACGCAGGGTACGATTCAAGCAGGCTCGCCGAAGATCTGGTTTAACGCCGATGAACAAGCGCTCGCAGAGGTAGGGTTACGTCTTAGCTCGGTCGCTAGCCAGCTGCAAAATGCCTACGAAGGTGTGCAAGCCGGAAGTGTCTTAGAGGGCGTTGTTGAGCTACCCGTTCGGGTGAGTTATGGCAACAATCAACGAACGTCGTTAGAGCAATTGCAGGCTTTCCCGGTCATCCTCCCAAATGGAGAGTGGGCGCCAGCAGCGTCTTTCGGCTCGTTTGAATTAGAGCCCGAAGCCGCATCGGTTACGCGCCGAAATGGCCAGCGCGTAAACACCGTACATGCATATTTATCCCAGCACGTCACGCCAATCGACGCGACCAACGCGGTTGTTCAAGCAATAGATGCTGGCGCATGGAGCTTACCTGAGGGCTACTACTGGACCGTTGGCGGCGATGCCGAAGAGAGCGCGCGCGCCAACGCATCGCTAGCTGCGCACCTTCCGGTCCTTGCATTGTTAATGATTACCTCTCTGGTTCTCGCGTTTCGTAGCTTTCGTCTGGCAGCTGTAATTGGAATGGTTGCCATGCTTTCCGCTGGCTTTGGCTTTCTATCACTTTGGATTAGTGGTTACCCCTTGGGGTTCAATCCCTTGCTTGGCGTGACTGGTCTTATTGGGGTAGCGATAAACGGATCGATTGTGGTCTTGGCATCCTTACAGGCGAACGATAATGCTCGCGCAGGTGATAAACAGGCTATTGTTGAAGCGACCGTATCATGCGCTCGGCACATTCTAAGTACCACGCTGACGACCATAGCGGGCTTTATACCCTTAATACTATTTGTCGGTGGTGGGTTCTGGCCGCCTTTAGCCGTTGTGATAGCGGGCGGGGTTGGGTTTTCTGTCATTCTTTCGCTTTGGTTTACGCCTAGCGTATATGTTTGGTGGGTCGCTCGAAAAGAAGTCTCGGAAGAACAACGCTCAGAACAACATCGCGGTGAATCAAGCGGCAATGAAACGTTCGTATGATGCCTACAAACGTTGTGCGTTCATCGCTCAAGGTGCTCGTTAAAACGAAGCGATAACAAGTGCCCGTTTGGGAAGAGACATATGCGCTTTTATCTTCACTGCCCACCGAGATCGTTTCGATCTTGATTAGGAACAATTAATCGCCGCTCAAGCTAGCGTTCCAAACGTCCTAGGGCTTATTTTTAGCTCCTAGCAGTGGGTAAATTGTTGAACGAATCGGTTTTGGATTACGGGTCATAGGGCGTAAGAGGGCGTTTGAGTTCCGTGAAAACAATGGTGCTCATCGCTAGCAATATTCATTATGTCATCCAGTCAGCAAACACACCATAGCGGACATTTTGAGTCTCTAGATTCTCATTGCCTTTGTGAGAGAAGCGGACACATCCGGTGGCACGGAAGTTCGAAAGTAACGTGCCTTGGGAATCAGAAGTTATTAAGTTTGTCGCGCGGCTTATTGGAGAGCAATAGTTGCAGGAAATAGCGATGACACACCGGATTTTCATCCTGCTATGCCTCAAAATTGCCCAACTCATACAGCAAAAGAACAACCGGTTAGCCTGAGTTTCTAACCGGTTGCTCTCAGTAAGCGAACAGACTATTTTTTCATGAAGGCTTCTTTAAGAAGTCCGCGCTTGCTTAGCAGCTTGCAGAGGTGCGGGTTTTTGTTACGCAATTCTTCAGCGCTTTGATAGCGTTTTGCGGCCTCGAGTAGCTCATTGTTGGAGCGCGTTTGACTCGTTTTGCTAGGGAGTAGGTCGTCCAACAGTCCTAGGGTATTAACGCGGTGATATAGGCTTTGGCTGTTACGATAGAGCGCTGATCGCGTTTTGCAGCCATCCTCTTTCAGCTTTTTAACCTCATTGACCACTGTTGATTTGCCGACATGTTTCCAGTGTTTAGGACGTGGGTTTGGCATGTGTGCCGTGACCTCATTAAAAACTGCGGGGCCTTTACGCTGTGCGGCGCGATAAGCACCTCCAGAGTGCTTCTTAAAGGTGCTGCGTTCTCGGAATGGAGCAAGGTTTCTGGCGATGCCAAACTGACAACAGCGTTGCTCGATCGACTGACTCATCACTGTCATATCATAGAAACAGGTAACGAAAGTTACCGATACAAACAATCCGCTAAACAACGACGATAGGAGTAGCAAATAAACTGGAAATCAGACCATAATCTGGCTCCTTAGGCGGGTCAAAATTAGATGCAAAAGGTGGGTCACTTTTAACTGCAAATTAACAAGTGTTGATTTGCAACACTTTCCTCCACACCTAGCGCATCTAATGCAGCTCGCAAAAGCAATAGGCCGCGCATGGCCGCCTTTGAGGCAATATATAATCAGTTAAAATGAACGTTCGAAATATGCACATAACAATCGCATGCAGTCGGGCTTCGGGCGTTATGAGGCGCAACCAATCAGGATATCATTAAACATCAACAACGTTTTGGGAGAATTATAAATGAAGGTATCAATAGCTTTACTAACTATATTCACTGCGGTGTTAGTCGGTTTTCAAAGTGTCTCCGCCGATCAGCATCAGGCTACGAATGTGGCCGCAGTGGACACCACCAATTGGGGTACTCGCCCTGAGAATACGGGGATGACCGCCGAGGAGTTCATCAGGGCCGAAGGGTTAGATTTCGCAGCCAACCTGGTGAAGAAAAATGGGCTCAACACTTTCAACACTCCCACTATCGCGAGCGTCGACAACCAAATTCTCACTACACCCAATGTGAATGTGTTGTACACGGCTGCTGCAGTCGACACCACGGGGGGCTTCACTCTAAACCTTCCCATTGATGACACACGTTTGGTTACGGCGCAAATAATTAACCTGAATACCCATACAACACCAGTCCACCTAAATAAGGGGGGCGTGTACGAGTTCCCGGCGGGACAATTTGATGACCATGTGGGAATCCTGGTTCGTATCGGTGTTGATGGTAAGGCGGACGCGGAGGCGCAGGTCAAGGTCATTGCCGATGAGTTAAGCGTTGACGCGGCGAGCGCCAACCCTATCCCGGACTATGACCTGGATAAGCTCTTGGCCACACGTACTGCGTTGAAAAATGAGTTCGCAAAAACCCCTATTGATAGTACTGGTGGCATGGTTGAGTCTGTTGATCAAATCACGGACTGGGAGAAGTATACTCTGATTACTGCGGGCGGTTGGGGGTTGAGCGGCCCAGAGCGAGCTGCATACAAGCTTATCCCCGGGCCTGAATCAATTGAGTGCAGCACGGTGACCGTTGATGCGCCGCCAGTAAATACTGACGCAAATGGTTTTTTTAGCCTCACAATCTACGGCAAGGACATGTTCCTAATGACCGACGAATACAACACGGTAAAAAGTGATAGTTCAGAACGCATTGAGGTCACGGTTGGACCAACTGAATGTCTAGAAGGTGCTGCGCTTTATCTCCAGGCGCCTAAGCCTTGGAATATAGTATTGAGGGCATATGAGCCTGACGCAAATGCATTTATGGCACAACCGGATGGGAAGGTCACAGCTAAATAATTTGCCTATGCCCATACAAAGTGTTTGATGGGCCAGCGGTTCCATCAATCACACTGTTAGCTATTAATCACAAAGGAACCGTTTATGAACATTAGACTTACAATTCCACTATTAAGTGCGCTTTTATTCCTCACTGCGTGTAGTGATAACGAAGACAAGAGTGTCGATAAATCTATTACCACAGAAAACAAAAACCTGTCTCATCAGGATAGAGAATATCAAATACTCGATACTCGCATAGGTGAACTTACCTTCGAAAATAACTATTTGGTGGGCGTGCCAACAGAGCAGAGTCGCAACAAGATATTTGATGCGATTGACTTCCAGCGTGCATGCCAGGCCTATATCTGGTCCGTACCGAT
>NZ_LWFT01001215.1:0-971 GCF_001635105.1 Oleiphilus sp. HI0079 | reverse complement strand
CTAACACGAGTGAAAAAACTGAGATTTCCGGGCCAAACCAAGACAGCTTTGACGCTATCGGCCCCGTTCTGCATCAATATTTGTTGAATTTCGTCTAATGCAGACGATCGACCACCCGACACCTTGAGACCTTTCANATCATATAGGACCCAGTCGTACTGGCTTTGGTTTGCATTGTATGGCTCGTTCGGCAGGAGAAACAATTTATGTGGCATTTTTTTCTAACTCAACCATCTTATTATTTGGTCTTTTAAGTCTGTTTGCTCCGTCATCATAGCCCAACAGGCTAAGGTAACGTAAGCCATTATTTATCCCGAAACTCAGACACGCATATTGCGGGTAATATTGCGAGTAACAATAGTTAGTCATACGCCTGACTTCGTTATTAAGTACTTTTGCCCTTGATCACGCTGTAACAAGGTTACACTACCATCCTCTTTGGCGCGATAAAGAATTGAGCGCAGACGAACCTTACGATCAGATAGAGTAATCCTGGTTGCCAGCTCATAAAAATTAGACGCCACATCAAGATACGTAGTATCGAGTTTCAATCCTTTAAGCAGCGGCTCCGCAGCAAACTCTTGAATACTTTTCCAAGGGGATTCCTTCGCCTTGGATGCGAGCTCTTCCGCTACATTGTCCGGCAGATTTTCAACCAAAGACTGAAGTACTTCAGCACTCGCTGTATTGACGTTTATATGCGCCAAGCCTTGTGGCAGCGTAGTAACGAAAGGAAGCAGCGCTTCGTACGATTCACGATCAACCCCCTCAATCAACATCAACTCGCTAGGATGACTAAAGACCTGTCCGCCAGTCCGATAAGGTGGTTCGAGTGAAAGATACTCTCCATCTTCAACGCCCTCTATACCTGTCGCATCCTGGTTCTCATCGATCCAATCTTGAATTCGCTCAAGCTTGACATCATCCAAAGCGAGTCGGTCTAGCAGACGTTTGAAACGCTCTGACATTAT
>NZ_LWFT01001214.1:0-1304 GCF_001635105.1 Oleiphilus sp. HI0079 | reverse complement strand
CTCTCCCTCTGGCAAAAGCCCAACACTCTTCACCTTAGTGCTTAGCCAAGTAACCACCTGGATCTTTGCTCGATCTTTGCTCAATGCCGCCATTCTGGGTTACTACTATGGAGTTTGGGGAACCCTAGCCTATGCGGCGTATTACTTGTCATTTTTAACCGGCGCAGCAATTATTGACTCACTGCGGTTTAAACATGGCTTCAATAGCGTTCAGCAGTTTCTATTTGCTCGCTTCGGGACGGTGGGTACAAGCTGCTTCAACTTCGTGATTGGTTTAAGACTGATCAGCGAAGTGTTCGCCAACATTTTGGTCATCGGCATATTGTTCGGTGCCGCGGGCAGCGGCAGCTATACGATCGCAGTACTCGCTTTTGCTCTGATCGCTCTAGGCTATTCGATGATGGGTGGCTTGCACGCATCGCTGCGCACAGATGTGATGCAAATGGTTTTGTTTATTGGCGTCTTGCTTGTCCTGTTATTAAATACCGCATCACAAGGTCTGTTTACGATCGAGTCTCTAGGATTTGTCGCATTCGACATCAGCGAGCCTGGTCCTATTTTGCTTATAGTTGCCTTACTTCAGGTCTGGAGCTACCCAATGCATGACCCAGTCATGATGGACCGCGGATTCCTCGCCGACAGAAATACAACCCGCCGCAGCTTTTTACAAGCCGCTTGGATCAGCATCATTTGCATCATCGCGTTCGGTATACTCGGCGTTGTCGCTGGTGCAAATGCAATAGATGGTGAGTCCATGAACGCAGCGCTGGAGCGCTTGCTTGGCGCGCTACCGATGCTCTTGTTTAATATCGCGCTTATCATCTCTGCCATGTCAACACTCGACAGTACACTTTCCAGTTCTGCAAAGCTGGTCGCCATTGATATGAAGGCCACCGCAGCTACAGTACGAAATGGTCGCCTGATCATGCTCGGCTTCATGTTGCTTGGTTTACTCATGGTCTTTATCGGCAACAAAGATTTGTTCAGCGCGGTCGCCGTTAGCGGTACAGCGTCTATGTACCTTGCGCCAGTGATTTTCTTTTCACTTTGGGGAAATTTTCGAAACATTCCGGTGTGGTCTTACTTGGCGGCATTTGTATTCGCATTTAGCGGCGCGCTGCTCTACTTCCTCGAATCTTCCGGCCACACCGCGCTGCTTGGCGAGACCCATAAGTATACAAAGCTGCTATGGATCTCACTGTCAGTGCTGCTGAGCGGATGCGCGACATTTGCTTTGGGCGCACTACTGTCTAGACCGACAGAGCAAGCCTTACCCTACTCAGGTCTAGATTAAGCATGCACAT
>NZ_LWFT01001213.1:0-688 GCF_001635105.1 Oleiphilus sp. HI0079 | reverse complement strand
CGATCGCCCAAGGCATCCCGTTACTGGTTTGATAGTATTGCTGTAAGGACATCGAGGAGGTGTCGTCACCGATGCTTAATAAACCACTATGCAGAGCGTTCGTTGGCGCGTTGTTTTTCAAGTGCACCTCCCATCGCTTGCCCGCGTATCCGCCGACAACCGAGTCCACCATAGAACTGTGGGTTGTACCGGGAGTGGCAAAGATAAATGGATCATAGGGTGGTGCTGGAAATGCTGCTTTGCTCACGCCATTCGTAAGCGGCATGGTCAGCTTCCAACTTGGACGTATCGCTGAGCCGCATCCTAACTCTGTTCTAAAGTAATCGCAGTCGACTTCACCCCTGCTCACCATTGACCAAGCGTTTTCCATAATTGTGACGACCGCATAAGTTTGATTACCCTCCAAGCTCAGCCCATCTACATTCACGCCGTTAAGCTCAAGCTCCAAATCTGGCTCTCTTACCAAGCCAGGAGGTAAAGATGGAAACTGAATAGCAAATCCATTATTAAACCCTGCCCCAATCGCAGCAACTTGCCCCTCTATTTCTACCCGTATGATTTGATCACCAATGGCATATTCTGCGATTCTCATATTCATCAGCAAATCATTCAGATCATAATCGCCCTCTATTGGCCACAAATCCTCGTATGCTATGGTCGTAAACCCTTGGGCACTCGGGTAGTAGGA
>NZ_LWFT01001212.1:0-1093 GCF_001635105.1 Oleiphilus sp. HI0079 | reverse complement strand
AATATCGAACTGCCCTTCTGAGTGAGCCTCACTGGATCCCGCGTGCTGCTCGATCGTATCGTGCGGCAAGTCGCCTTTCAGCTTCAGGTAGTAACCGTAAAGTTTTAGTACCCCTAAACCCGTCATCATACCGACCATGGACGGAAGATGGAGCGCACTATGAAATGTAACTGCCATTGCAATTGTGCCTAAGAAAAGGAAGATAACAGTGACTCCGCCACGCTTGATTCTTACTTCTTCGGTAACCCCCTCTGGTTGCCCTTTTGGTAAAAACAACGACATGAGAATTGCCGGCACAAGCCAGTTAACAATGGCCGGCACAAGTAACGCAAAAAACCCGAGAAACTCGACCTTACCTTTCTGCCAAACCATAAGTGTTGTGATGTCACCAAACGGGCTGAAAGCACCACCCGCATTTGCTGCGATAACAATATTCACACAGCCCATGCCGATAAAAGTCTTGTTATCGCCACCAACCGCCATAACGACCGCCGCCATGACCAATGCCGTCGTTAGATTATCCGCGATGGGAGAAATACAGAAGGCCAGTAAGCCGGTAATCCAGAAGATAGATTTTAATGAATAACCCCGAGAGACCAGCACCGAGCGCAGAGCAGCAAATACATTACGTTCCTGCATTGTGTTTACGTAGGTCATCGCAGCAAGTAGAAAGAGCAACAGTTCGGCGTATTCGAGGATATTATGCTGAATCATGGTATGCGCACTCGTCGTATCGCCCGCCATGTTGTAGGAGATCGCAACGAACACCCATATGATGCCCGCAGCCACCATGACCGGCTTGGACTTACGCAGATGCAAAAACTCTTCGCCGATAACCAGCATGTAGGCCAAGACAAAAATCAAAATCGACAAACCACCCAACCAGGTCGCGGTTAGATCCAGCATGGTGACTTCGCCACCACTTGCTAGAGCATTTGTTGCACCTGCACTCAACACAAGTGCGAATAGTGCTTTCACTGCTGCTTTCATGTTTTCCTCTACTCGTAAGCTAAATCAATCACTCTACAAAACGAAAAAGCCACCGAGTACTGAAAACTGTGCTCGGTGGCCAAAAAATTTGGATTGTAAATCG
>NZ_LWFT01001211.1:0-1071 GCF_001635105.1 Oleiphilus sp. HI0079 | reverse complement strand
AAGGACAGTAGCAGTACGAAGATCAGCTCATCAATGATTAAGCCGAACAACACTGCTGTTAGCAAAACCCAAATCATAAAACGCAGGTGCTCGGAAGCTCTTTTATGCATTGGGCTCCTATCCTCTAGAACCGTACCATCAGTTGGACTTATCTTAACGGATTAATGCGAGGTTTTGGTGGAAAATCGATATCCAGTGCCACGCACAGTTTGCACCAAGTAATCATGTGCTTCACCAAGCGCTTTTCTCAGCCGGCGAATATGCACATCTACCGTACGTTCCTCAACATAAACATTACCGCCCCAAACAAGGTCTAGCAACTGTGCACGGGTGTAAACGCGATCCTGGTGCGTCATAAAAAACTGCAGTAACTTGTATTCAGTTGGCCCTATTGCGAGTTCTGCATCGTTCGACGTAACTCGGTGACAAACGGGATCAAGCTCTAAACCGTCGATATTGATCGCTGACTCTACGCCTTGCGGCGTTGCGCGACGCAAAACAGCTTTCAACCGTGCAACAAGTTCTCGCGGCGAAAAAGGCTTGGTGATGTAATCATCAGCACCAACCTCTAGACCCTGCACTTTGTTATCTTCTTCGGTTTTTGCAGTGATCATGATAATCGGAATGTCTGCCGTGGATTCGTCCCGCTTTAGGCGACGAGCCAGTTCGATTCCGCTTGTTTCAGGAAGCATCCAATCAAGTAAAATCATGTCGGGCCGCTGATCCACAATGTAAGTGTACGCATCCCTCGCGTTGTCTGCTTCCAAACATTCGTAACCCGCCATTTCCAAAGCTACAGCGATCATTTCACGAATAGCGGATTCATCATCAACAATTAGAATCTTTTTGTCTGACATTACCTATTCCCACATCTTGGATTGGACTGGCTTGAGTCGCTGCTAATTAAAAACTAACGATTCTCATGCACTGAGTATGCGGTATTACATAAAAGGCATGTTACAAGTATATGACAGGAATGGAATTTAGATATCTACGATCACCGAACCGCGTAGTCCAGCACAATACCAATAAAAATTAACAAGCCAACCCAGTTGTTGTTGAGAAATGCCC
>NZ_LWFT01001210.1:0-732 GCF_001635105.1 Oleiphilus sp. HI0079 | reverse complement strand
AGGCTTTGCTCACGCCCGGAACGACCAGACCGCGCAACAAGCGAATCGACATAAGCTCGAAGACCATCAAACTCCGGTTGATCAATCAGATCCGGTAAGAGACGGAATATTTCCCAACGCAGGGTCGATTTCTCAAAATGCTGAACGGTTGAGCTATGCTCACTTTTTTCAGAAACAAGCGACTCAATCAGCTGCCAAAGAAAAGCACCCGGCATTTGTGTATCAACCATACAAGCAATGCCTTGATGATCCGAAATACGTTGCTTTAACCACACGCCCATGCCGTAGCTTTGGGTTAAAACAATCTCGGATGCGAAAGGGTCGGCAAGCGGTGGTGTGCTTTGCAGCTTTGCGAGTATTTGAGCTAGGGTTTCGGTTTTGTTAGATGGATATAAGTAGAGCATGGCCGTCCTTGAGATCAAGTGAAAACAGTATACCCGCTATTACCCAACGCTCCATACGGCTAAGAGCTCAAATCAAAACTTAAATCAAGATTTTTGAGCACAGTTTTAATCTGATCTAGAGATCCGGACTGGAAGGAATTCACAACACAAACAACGAACACAAAAAAGCCGGCTCAAATATGGCCGGCTCTTTAAAACAGCGAACATCAAACCTTTAGGACTGATCGCGGCCTCGGCCTGCAGCAATGCGAAGTCTTAAGGCACTGAGCTTAATAAAACCTTCCGCATCTTTTTGGTCGTATGCACCGGCGTCATCTTCAAATGTCGC
>NZ_LWFT01001209.1:0-977 GCF_001635105.1 Oleiphilus sp. HI0079 | reverse complement strand
TTTTCTATGCAGTAATCATCAAGGAATAATAGGCAAGGTTTTGTTATGAAAATAATCATTGTTGGTGCCGGCCAGGTAGGCGGTACTTTGGCCGAAAACCTTGCAAGCGAGGCCAATGACATTACCGTTATTGATCCGGACAAAGGGCGACTTGCGGAATTGAACGATCGCATAGATATTCGCACAGTGAACGGACTAGGCTCGTATCCAGACGTATTAGAGCAAGCGGGAGCAGAAGATGCCGACATGCTCATTGCGGTGACTAACAGTGACGAAGTGAACATGCTTGCTTGCCAAGTCGCATACTCGCTCTTTCGCACTCCAACCAAGATCAGCCGTGTTAGAGCGCCAGCGTATTTAAGTCGTAAAAAACTATTTCGAAATGATGCTGTACCCATTGACGTTCTGATCAGTCCCGAGCAGGTCGTAACGAAGCACATCAAACGTCTCTTAGAATATCCTGGCGCATTGCAGGCCCTCGACTTTGCAGAGGGCGCAGTCAGCTTAGTAGCGATTAAAGCATGTAAGGGCGGGGCCTTAGTTGGGCATGAATTGTCAGACATTCGAAAACATGTGCCTAATATTGACACGCGAGTGGCTGCCATTTTTAGAGATGGAAAACCAATTATCCCTAGCGGTAATACCGTCATCAACGAAGGTGATGAAGTATTCTTCATTGCTGCGCGCAACCACATTAAAGCGGTTATGAGCGAACTTCAGCCTTTGGATAAAGACTATAAGCGCATTATTATTGCTGGCGGCGGAAATATTGGCCAGCGTCTTGCCGAAAAGCTTGAGCGCCGCTATCGCGTGAAAGTCATCGAAGCATTTGAAGACAGAGCGCATCAATTATCCGAGCAGCTTGAGCGAAGCATCGTATTGCATGGCAACGCAGCCGACAAAGAGATGCTTCTCAACGAGAATATTGAGAATACAGACGTATTTATTGCTGTCACCAATGATGATGAAGCCAACAT
>NZ_LWFT01001208.1:0-567 GCF_001635105.1 Oleiphilus sp. HI0079 | reverse complement strand
GCCGATGCCGCCATGTACCATTCTAAAGATATGGGGCGCAGCATTTATTCGTTCTTNACCGCAGACATGAACCAAGAGGTCGAAACCAGACTGCAATATACCGAGCAACTGCACAGAGCTTTACAACTCGGCGAGATTGAATGCTACTACCAACCCAAACTAAGCCTTCCCGACTTAGACATTACGGGCTTTGAAGTATTGGTTCGATGGAACAATCCAGAGCTAGGGCAAGTAAGCCCAAGAGACTTCATTCCGATCGCGGAATCCACCGGACTCATTCTTCCCATCGGACAGTTCGTCTACGAACAGGCGCTCACCAAGCTTTCGGAGCTCCAAGCTATGTTTAAGCGTGACTTTACGATGGCGATCAACCTCTCGCCTCTTCAATTCAGAGATTCAGAACTTGTCGAGTGGATTCGCACTGGCGCTCAGACCTGTAAAATTGATTTCAAAAACATTGAACTTGAGATTACCGAAGGCGTTCTTCTCAATGAATATGACTACGTTGTTACCGCGCTGAACGAATTAACCGCACTCGGTTTGAAAATCTCGCTTGATGATTTTGGC
>NZ_LWFT01001207.1:0-1054 GCF_001635105.1 Oleiphilus sp. HI0079 | reverse complement strand
AATAGGCATTCATACTCAGTTTTCGCGCCGCCGTAACACGCGAATCAAGCTGACGAAGACTACCTGATGCCGCATTACGCGGATTGACGAAGGCCTTGCCACCACTATCCTCAGCCTTGCCGTTAAGCTCCTCGAAGACAGCTTTCGACATAAATATTTCCCCTCTAACCTCTAGCTCCCTAGGGGTGTTTTCACCCTGAAGCCGCAAAGGAATGTTAGAGATGGTCTTTACGTTTGGTGTGATATCTTCGCCTGTCTGACCGTCCCCTCGCGTCGCTCCATATTGCAAAACGCCGTCTACGTATAAAAGACTAACCGCAACGCCATCTAATTTAGGCTCTGCAATAACAGAGAAGTGGCCACCCTCTTCAGGCGCGACCTTATCTTTTAGGCGAGCATAGAAGGCGCGTAGATCTTCTGTTGAGAAGACATTATCTAGAGACAGCATCGGGATCCGATGCTGTACTTGTTTAAACTCATTGGAGGGTGCACTGCCAACACGTTGCGTTGGGGAGTCTGGGCGCTTTAGCTCGGGATGAAGCTCTTCGATCGCCTTGAGCTTTTGGAACAAAACATCATAGTCTGCATCCGAAACGCTTGGAGCACTGAGCACGTAATACCGGTAATTGTGCTCGTTGAGCTGGGCTGACAGATGCGCAACCTCATCCGCCAAACTCTCTACAGACTTTTGAGTCACCTTAACTTCCTAATATCAAGGCCGAGCCTTACAAAGCTGCTTGCGTTCAAACTCTCGAATGCGCTGCTTACTATGCTCAATAGTCTGTGACGTTAGAACGCTACGATTCTCATCTTTCAGCTCGCCCTGCAAGTTGTCGGCAAAGCACTTCGCTGTTTCGTACATAAACTCAAATGCTTTGAGGTAGTCTTTAGGGCCTGGAATACTCATAAAAAAACTCACACCAGGCGTTGTCAACGAATCGAGCTTGTCCGGATCAAAGTAGCCAGGTTCAACAGCATTCGCAACACTAAACTGAATAGGACTGAGCAAGTCCTCCTCATGACGGTGGAAGATCGACATATCGCCATGCTGCAT
>NZ_LWFT01001206.1:0-1150 GCF_001635105.1 Oleiphilus sp. HI0079 | reverse complement strand
CAGAGCCGCGCCAAAACTTAAGGTAAAGCTATTGAATGCATATGAAAAGAATCTAGGGGACCAGCTTTGTTCAAAATACTGAATTGCGTAGTTGCTTAGAATGACAACAGGAATTAGAAACCCAAATATCACAGGGGTGGCGGCAAGTGCGCTCGCCAAGTAAGCATGTGGCCCTGTGAGTTTATTTACAGGTAAGCCAGACGTACTAGATTTGGCTGAGAAGGTTTGTTGCTGATTTCTAGAGCGACGCTCTAAATAAATCAGTAGGGTGACAGCGAGCATCATGACGGTCGCTATTTGCGCTGCACCGCCAATATTGCTCATGTTTAGCCATGTGTCGTATAAGCCCGCCGTAAGAGTTTGAATCGCAAAGTAATCGACGGTGCCAAAATCATTCAGAGTTTCCATTAACACGAGTGACAATCCTACGACGATGGCTGGTCGAGCAATAGGGAGTGAGACGCGAAAGAAAAAAGCCAATGGGCTAGAGCCTAGACTGCGAGCAGCGTAGTAAAGCGAAACGGATTGTTGCATAAAGGCTGCACGGGCAAGCATATAGATATAAGGGTACAGTGTCAGCGCCATTAAAATAATCGCGCCCGCCATGCTACGGACTTCTGGAAAAAAATAATCGCGGCTTGTCTGCCAACCAAAAAGCTCCCTTAAGGATGACTGAAGAGGGCCGGCATACTCAAGAAAGTCGGTGTAGACATACGCAATGACATACGCTGGCATTGCGAAAGGAAGCAGTAATGCCCAGTTAAATAAGCGTTTTCCTGGGAAGTCGTAGTGGCTTATTAGCCAAGCGGATCCGATGCCAATTAAGACACTTAGCGTTCCGACGCCCGTCATTAATATGAGCGTGTTTTCAATGTAGACAGGTAGAACGGTATTCAGCAGGTGGGGCCAGATATTGTCGTCGGGAAAGGCCGCTAAATAGATGACTGATGCGATTGGTAGTAAAACGATGGTTGCGACAAGAAGAGCGCTCGCAAACCAAGAGTGTTCCGTTCGAAAGGTAGGAGTTTGCCAACGCTTTAAAGAGGATGTAGTCAACGTGTTAGGCTTTTAATGTTATGACTGAGCACAGCATTATAATCGAAAAGCGACCAGATAGGCCGCTTTTCGTCGTCTTCTGTTTATTGATCAA
>NZ_LWFT01001205.1:0-17700 GCF_001635105.1 Oleiphilus sp. HI0079 | reverse complement strand
TGGCTATTTGCTGTTGAATGGCGACTCGCCAGACGGCCTTGAGAAAGGTTGGCTTCGTGATCGGCTAACGGTGCTTGCAGAGCATAAAGAGATCGAATATCAGTTTTGGACTAACGAGGACATACACAATCTGCGTATTGAAGATGCGCCATCTGTGACTCATGCAAGTCCGACATTCTCAGATTTCTCAAAGCGCCTTGCGCCTGACGTGCGCAGTTCTTGGCGCGTTCAAAGCTTTACAGGTTTGATGAATGAGCATCATCGTTTGCATCCGCAATCTCACATGTCTGGCGCTGCGGTACGATCACTCTCACCGCTCAGCCCTACACAGATACATATTCTGAATTTTCCGAAGGGGGCCGATGCGGGTACCTTTTTGCATACTCTTTTTGAGCACATTGATTTTGCAACTGGCCAACTGCTCTCTAAATATGCCCGGTCAGGTGAAAGCCTGCAGCAGCATATTGAAAACCTGTTAATGCGCAAACAGCTTGTCCCTGAGTCGCGCCTCGCCCTTTGGGCTGAATATTTGGCGAGTTGGTTGCAGCGTATTTTAGATCTGGATTTGGGGCAGGGATGGACAGAGGAGCAACTGCACGGCCAGCTAATCATGACCGGTCAAGAGAAACGCCTCTGCTTGGGTGGGCTTTCTCAGTCAGACTATATTGTTGAGGCAGAGTTTCACTTTAAGGTGGGTGCGCTGGCTGCGCCGCAACTGAATGCGCTTTTGCGTTCGTTTCGTGAGGCACTGCCAAGCGTTGGTTTTGAGCACTTCTCAGGCCATTTAAAAGGCGCAATTGATCTAACGTTTCGTCAAGGCGGGCGGTATTATTTGTTGGACTACAAGTCAAATCACTTAGGGTTTGAAGCGAGTGATTATGCCTTCGAGCAACTCGAAGCTGCCATTATTGACCATCGCTACGACCTTCAGTATCTGTTGTACAGCGTCGCGTTACATCGCTTGTTACGGCATCGCTTGGGCTCAGACTATGATTATGATCAACATTTCGGTGGTGTTTACTATTTGTTCCTGAGAGGGATGGAGCTTGTTTCTTCTGGCTCAGATGAAAAGCAGCGTTCAGCGCAGAACAGCAAACGGCGGGATGTGCTGCCCGGCGTCTACTTTATAAAGCCCGAGAAGGACTTAATTCAGCGTATGGACGAATTGCTAGAGGGCAGTATCAATGAATAAAACTGTGTCTTCTAGGCCGGCAAGTGTGGATTTTAAGTTAGGGCGCTTAAAACAGTTGGTTGCCAACGGCGAGAGTCTGTTGCGTTGGATTGATGTGTACGCTGCGGAAAATGCATATACGCGCGTGCTACATGTGCCAAGAGTAACCCAGGATCAGGCCGCCTTGGTGTTCGACTTGGCATTAGTACTGTCTTTTGCAAGTAGTCGCGGCGAGGCAGGGTTAGACCTAGAAGGCTTGCAGCGCTACCGGAGTCTCGTAGTCTTTTCTTGGACATCATTCGACGACCAAACTGAACTCGCAAAGGTTTTGAAGACGCTCGCTGAGACCTTAGATGATGCGCAATTAACGGATGATTCTGGCTCTGACAGTGATAGTGAGGGTGATAGCCATAGTGATGGTGATAGCGGGTGTGACTCGCGCAAACTTCGTTTAGATATTGTTTTTGCCGAAGGGCGATGGTGGCTTGCTCGTCACGCGTCACTTCAGAATACGGTCGAAAAATGGATCAAGACGCGCCTTGATCGTCGAGCGGTCACTATCTCGGGAATGTCGGACCAGATGACACACTATGTTCAGCGTCTGTTTGAGTTTGATGGCAATGATCTAACAGCTAAGGGCAAAGAAGGTAAGAATCCACAAAGAGAAGCGTTTGACCATCAGGCGCTAGCTGCGGCGCATGCCTTGCTTTCAGATTTAGTCTTGGTAAGTGGTGGACCGGGAACAGGTAAAACGACGACCGCGGCCAAACTGATGATCCTGCGACTATTGCAGGAGCAGATTACACAACCAGACAATCAGCCATTACGGGCTGTTTGCCTTGCCCCGACAGGAAAAGCCGCTCAGCGCCTAGCCACCTCTCTTCGAGCTCAAAGTCTGTCCTTGATCGATCGCTTGTCACTTGCTCCTGATTTGGAGCAGGCTTTGATAACAGCGATACCCGATGAAGGGATGACCATACACCGTTATCTCATTGAGTGCGGCAAACCTATGGATGAGCTTTCCTCATTCGTTCGCGTTTCGGATAATCAGCTTGTTTTTGGGGCAGTGAATAACGAAGCGCCTCCAACGCTTGTCGTTATCGATGAGTCTTCGATGATTGATCTTGCATTAATGGAGCGACTAGTCGCTGCGCTTGATGACAAAACATGCGTTGTATTCATGGGGGATCCGTTTCAGTTACCACCAGTTGAAGTAGGGCAAGTATTCTCTGACTGGGTTGCGCGTTTTCGTGGTTTACATACCGGCGAGGAGCAACAGCAACTGCTCGCGACCTATCTACCTTATTCACAACAGCAAGTCGCCGAAGCCATTGCTTACGGGACAAGTGCGAACGTTCAGCCCTATATTGGCCTTAACCCGTTAGTGCAATTGCACAAAAGCTATCGATTTGAAGGTGTCTTGGCTGAGTTGGCCTTGATTGTTCGCGATGGGGCGATGCCACAGCTTGAGGCATTCTGCCTCAATCAAGCCGAACAAGACGTCCAAGTGCATTGGTTAGAAGATCAAGAGCAGGAGTTGTATTTAGCGAATATAGTTCAGGCGTATGCGTTTTACGGAGAGGCCGTTGCTCGCAAAGCGTCATTGGCTGAGTTGCAGGAGGTTTTTGACCGCTATCAGATTTTATGTTCTACGCGATTAGGCCCTCTTGGAACGGTTGCGATCAACGAACGTGTTAATGCGCAGCTCGAAAGGCACTGTTCAAAGCAGTGGAATAAAGATCTGAGCAATCGCTTGTTTCACGGGCAAGCCATATTGATTGAGATGAATTATCCGGCCTTGGATATCTACAATGGCGATGTCGGTTTTGTGATCGAAGATGAGCAGGGGCGAATTACCTTTCAGTTTTACCGTGGTGGGCATCTGCCGCCGCTTGTCGTGCCAAGTCATAAACTTAGTGGGTACTCATTGGCCTATGCGTTGACGGTGCATAAAAGCCAGGGCTCTGAATATCGTTCGGTGGCTGTTGTGGTTGCGCCTTACGCGACAGAGCTAGTTAGTAGACGTCTTCTATATACAGGTGTTACACGAAGCAAAGAGACGCTTTCTCTTTTTGCTCCACGTCATATGTTGTCGGTTCTATTCGAAAGCTAAGGCGATAAGCCTTGCAGTGCTATGGGTCTTCCGTAACGGTGATTGTATAAGAGGGTGCTATGTCTCCAGCAGGCACATTCTTTGAGAATAGTATGCGCATCCCAACGGTGGCGGTAGTTCCCGCACCGGGGTTTGCCAACCCGCTGACAGGGAATGTCGTGTAGGTCTTGTTGTTGTATCGAAACTGGAATGTTTTAAGCGTCACGCCGGAGATGTCGGCATCGTTTGTCATGTTAACCGTAAAGGTTTTATCGCTATCGCTCGACAGTAGAAATTCACCCGCGTTGTATACGCTTCCCAGCACGGTTGTATTGCGCACGCCCTTTACCTCTCCCTTCCAAGTGACTCGAAGCCGTGCAGTTTTGCTGGGGTTTGATATTGCGTCCGGAAATTTATGCGGATTGATCTCTGTTATCGTGATCTCACTATGAGAAGGGGCTGAGAAGAATGCGCCAAATAACAGTATAAAAAACGCGAGTCGCATTTTTTGCAAAGTGGTCATGCTTTCCTTTGAATAATCGTTCGCGAGGGGTGGTTGGTTCTTATTTATACAGTTTGTTCTTTATCCTTGCTTCTTTCAATCGATCGTTGCCTCTCTAAATAAAATGTATAAAAACCACGCTATATTTCGTTGTGTATCTGAAAAAGTCGCAAAAAATCAGCTTTTATTACGCAGCTGAATACTCTGAAACATCCCGCCAACAGCTTGTTACACACAGATACAAAATAGGCTTTTTTTCTTCGTGCAGAATCTCTGAGTTAGCTACTCTGAAATTAAGCGCAAACGAAATGCAAAACATTTTAAAACACGCGCTGCTTACAACCAAGCGATCTAACCGATGCGCGGTTGAAGTGGTCAAAAGCCACGTCATACATTGTCTATCTAACGACTGCGCAAACCGCAAAGTTAGGGGCAAGAGAAAAGACAGTAAGTGCGAAAGTAGTAAACATGAAGGTTCCTCAGCACCAAGTAAAAGCAAAGGTGTAGGAGAAACAATAAAAAGATGGCGTCGAACATATCGCCACATAAAAATTAATTCAGCAATACGTGTAGTAGACACATAAATAAATATAATTCGGAGATACTATCCATGAAAAATACATTCAAAAAAGCAGCAATCGCAGCAACTCTAGTTTCAGGTCTTGGCGCTGGTATGGCACAAGCAGATACTTTTCAGGCGCTACTTACAATCGTTGAGCCGCTTCAGTTGACTGAGACTACTCAGATGAACTTGGGCCAGATCGATGCATCAGGTGACGGCGTAACATGTACTCTAGCAGCTGGTGGTTCACGTTCTGGTACTGGTTGTTTTGACGCAGCAACAAATGGCATTGAGGGTGTGATCGGCGTAGCGGGTACAGATGGTCTTACATTTGACATTGCGATTGCGGGAACATCTTCAAATGGTATGACTTTCGTACCAAGCATGATTGATAACGGTGAAGCGGCAACAACGTTGACGGGTGTAACGCTTCAAGCATCACACGAGTTGACCTTAGGTGGTACCTTGACTGTAGATACTGCAGCGACTGCAGCGGCAAGTGGTGCAACATCAATCGATTACGATGTGACTGTTACATATAACTAAGCGATTTGGTTATAGCTATAAAAGAAAAGGCGCCTTAGGGCGCCTTTTTTTGTTTTTATCCTTGTCGTTTTTACCATCTGTTAATCTGCTGAAAAATAGTTTGAATTCAATAGCTTTTGATCCAAACTTAAATTGAATCGATAAAAAAATGCCGCGCTTCAAAAATAGATCGCAGGCCGTGTGAAGGGGGGGCGATTACCTCCGCGCAATATAAAAAATATAAAAGAAAAAACCATAAGTAGTACAACAACTAGAGTCAGTATCAAATCATGAAACGTTTTCCTTGTCAGTTTGCTGTAGCAAGTATTCTTGTTTTGTTTTCACTCCAGTCTATGGCTGGGCTTTTGATTAATCCAAAACGGATCGTCCTTGAAGAGCGAGAGCGCGCTGCCGCGTTGGATCTATTGAATGACGGCACTGAAAAAGCCCGATATCAGATTTATTTTGAACAAAAGATCATGTTACCCAATGGCAGCATTGTCGATTTGGAAGAACTTGACCCCGACACGACCTATTCAAAAGATATGATCCGTTATTCTCCCCGACGGGTTGATATTGAGCCAGGTGCGCGTCAGACCATACGAATTGCTGCGCGTCGTCCCAAGGATTTAGAGGAAGGAGAGTACGTCTCGCATTTGGTATTTAAAGAAATCCCTATCCAAGAAGAGGTGGGTGACAAGAAAGAAGACGAAGATCTTTCGGTCACGTTAAAGCCGAAACTTAAAATTGCAATTCCTATTATCGTACGAAAAGGTTCGCTTGCATCGACAGCAGGTGTCAAGAATGTGCGTTTCGATGGCGAAGAGGGAAAGCATGGCGCTTTTAAGCTAACATTAACACGCGTTGGTAGTGTCTCTTTATATGGATCGGTGGAGGTCTATGATTATACCGGAGGCACGCTCGGGGAGCGTCTAGCGGTTTCAAAGGGTGTCGGCGTATACACTGAGGTTACTGAGCGTGCTGTCACAGTGCGTATGCCGCAAGCTTTAAGTCCAGATGTGAAAGAGTTTTTGATCCGCTTTGACGAGGATGAGAAGTATGGCGGTTCAAACCTAGTGGACGTGCCGTTTAGCCTTAACTAGTTGGCGGCGGTTTCGTTTTTCTTTTTGTTTTATCCTCTGTGCTGAGCACTTAAGAATGGGCCTTAAGAGTTTTCTTCTTAATGTCGGATCTGCTGTGCTTGCTCGCACAGTCATTCTCCAATGTGTTTTCTTATCTTGTCCTTTGCTGGCCGCTGCAAGTGCGCAAATACCTCTGAATGACGAAGATCTTCTCGTCATTCAGTTATCGGTCGGGTCATATACAGATGAAGAACCTCTCTTTGTGTATAACAGTCCTGAAGTGACGCTCGTCCCGATTGCAAATATCGCAAGCATTCTGGATATCGCGCTTGAAGCTGACGCGGAGGATTTGTCGGTTTCTGGTTGGCGCGGCTCGGAAGCCAACACGATTGACCTCGATTTGCAAAATAAGCAGCTTTTTTTGGGCGGCGTGTTGCAGCCGTGGAATGATCGGGTTCGTTTTGCTGAGGATGGGTTTGATCTATACCTTGATCAGCAAACAGCGCAATTCTTGCTGGGTATTAAGTTTGCAATCGATGTGCCTCAGCTACAGCTTCGCGTCCAGGAAGATTCAACGATTCCGGTCTTGGCAAAGTTAGAAAGAGAAAAAAAACGCGAGCAGATAGAAAGCGTACAGATTCAAACCATTCCTGATCACTATATCCCGAATACTTATGAGTGGTGGTCTGTTCCTCAATTTGATTTTTCGCTTGCCAAAGATATCGAGAACAATCGAGGAGAGCTGGATCGACGCTACGACCTTTTCTTGCAAGGGCGAGCGGATCTTGCCAAGCACTCAGTCAATGCCAGCTATATCGACTCTGATGGCGAGGAAGACTTACGTATTACCTTTTCGCGTGCATCAAAAGGACCGGATGAGTCTATCGCTTTTGGCATGGATCGTTACGAAGTGGGAGATTTGTTTGGACTAAGCGACCCTTTGGTGTTTTCTTCGGCTCAAGGGCGTGGTGTAAGGTTGAGCAGGGGAGGTAAATCGGTCGAGGAGCAAGGCGATACGATTACCTTGCAAGGTGACGCACCACCCGGATGGGAGGTTGAGCTATATCGCAATGGTAGCTTGATTGAGTTTTCAGATACGACCAATGATGGTCGTTACTTGTTTGAAGAGGTGCCGGTTTTTGTCGGTGAGAACCTCTTTGATATTCGTCTTTATGGTCCTCAGGGTCAATTTCGTGAGATCCGTGAGGTTGTGTCAACAGGTGGTGTGATGCTTCAGCAAGGTCAGTGGGAATACGATGCTTGGGCTTTGCGCAGAAACAAACGGCTGATCGATTCTTCCATTAATATTAATGAGCCTGAGTCTGATTTGCTGATGGCGGAGGCTCGGTATGGTTTCAATCGCTCACTGACGGCGCGTTTTGGTTATACACAAATGACACCGAGCTCGAGCACGCAAGAGCAGCAATATCTTTTCGGCAGCCTATACGGCAGTCTCGGATCGTCGTTAGCGCAGCTGCATTATTCGCAGAACGATGCGGATGGCTCTGCGTATCAGCTGAATGTTCAAGGCCGCATTTATGACACCAATATTAACGCAGACGCGACGTATTTTGATGAGTTTGTAAGTGATCGAAACAGTAGTGGTGATCTCGAGAGCGAATATGGAGTCCGTCTCAATCGCTCAATCTTTTTAGGTCTCCCTAACGCGTTGATGACAGACCTCGATCTTCGCCACAAAGAGTTTATTGCGGGCGCGACAAATTCATCTGCCGCATTGAGAGCGGGTACTGGGTGGGCTGGCTTTCAATTGACCAATGATCTTAATTATCTTGCAACCGATGGTTTTAATACGAGTGGCTTTGAGCGTGTTGATGGTCAGTTTAGTGCGACTCGTAAATGGGATGGATGGCGCTATAAAGGGGCCGTTGATTATGCGCTGTCGCCAACAGGACGTTTGGCCGGATTATCATTTGGTGCCTCGCATAAGTTTGGGGGTGACATGAGCTACACCGGCAGTATTGCGCATAGGTTCGAAGGTAAAGATATTTTGAGTAGTGATCACACCTTGAGTAAAAGCTTTGGAGAGTTCTCTGTATCTGGAACAACAGGGTTTAATAGTCGCGGGTTGCAGTATGTTGGTGTGACGTTGACGAGCTCTCTGAACTACAACGACAAAGATCAAAACTATGCGTTTGCTGAAGGTAGTGCTCTAAATAGCGCCACCTTGAATGCGAGAGTGTTTATAGACGAAAACAGTAATGGGCTGTATGACGAGGGCGAAGAAGGGGTATCTGACATCCGCTTTAAGGGTAAGAGTCGCTGGCGCAAATATCAAACGGACGAAAACGGCCAGATAGTTGTTGGTGGGCTTGAAAATCTTGTAATGGAAAAATTTGAAGTAGACGAAAAGACAATTGAAGACCCCTTTATAAAACCTGCTGCGGCTCCGGTTTTCGTCTACACGCATGCCGGAGCATATGTCTCTGCGGATATCCCGCTGGCGATGACGTTTGAGCTAGAGGGCTCTGCGTACGTTGAGCGTGAAGATGGTTTGAGTCCATTAAATAAAGTTCGGGTAGTGCTTGAGGATGAGGGCGGTAATACCGTTGATATTGTTCGTGTCGAGTACGACGGTGTTTACTTGTTCACCGGACTGGTTCCCGGAAGTTACTGTATTCGAATAAAAGAGGATGATTTGTTGCGTCGTAATTTGATCGGCCACGCTCAGCCGTATTGTTTTGACTCAGATGGTAAGGACGGAGTGGTGTTTGCCGACGACCTAGTGTTCTCGGCAGCGCCTTAGCGCATTATTGATCTCACCTAAGTTGCTAAAAGTAAACTTGAGCAAATGCGCTCCATGTAACATTGCGTAACTTTTTGTGTTGCAGTGTAAATAATCTCGCCTATACTCGAAGACCTCGTTGTTTTGAGGTCTTGCTGTGGCGACGTATTTTTCTTCGATATCGCTGTTTGTTTTTCTGCTGTGTATGTTGGCTCCTGCCAGTGTTCATGCGGACCGCTATCAGGCGCGGTTTGAATTAGTAAACAGCATTGGTCTTTCGTACAAGGCGAAAGTAAGTAGTTCTGATACCTCGCAATGTAGTCGAGAATTCGACGCTGGCAATTTGGGCGGCTCTTCATGCTCCGCTTTCTCTGTGTCCCTGAATAATATTGCCCAGCATGAGGCAACCATACTCATAGATGGTTTGGAGCGGGATAATTGGCGAGAGTCGTTTGTATCGCAAGGCCAGTTAGATATGGCTTTTAACGATGAAATCTCTGTTGTTTTGCAGTAGTTGAAATAAGGCTTTTCTGAAGCGAAGTGCTTTGTTAGAATGCGCGCTCGTTGTAAGGCACTCGCCTCAACGTATTATGGTGACTTCCATTGGTTCCCTCGCAATGATAAACCGTGAACCTGGTCAGGCCCGGAAGGGAGCAGCCACAGCGGTCGACTCATGTGCCGGGGTGTAGCTGGTGGGAGTCATCTCCAAATCTTAGTTAGACTCACCATATATTCTTAAAGCGTCATTTCGGCGAATATAAAAACACCCATTATTATTTTGTCTGTTTGATCTAACGTACTCCAAAATCTGAACTATATTTCTGCGAACATAAAACTGTTGTTAGCGGAGACTCTTCATGGCCCATTCGACCTACTTGGTAGAGCAGCTCACCTTGGAGGTGTTTGGCGTAAACAGGCACTTGGAGCGCTTAAAAGACAGCTTCGGTATTGTCACGCAGTGGGAGTCCGGCGCGTGGTTGATTGTCCAGTTTCTAGCTGAGCAAGGCCGTTGTCGGATGAATACTTTACTTCAAGAGCAGCATATTAGTGAGGCGCATGGCCAGCATCTTCTGAACGAGTTGGTTGCAGCGGGTCTCGTTAAAGGGGACGAGCATCATCCTGCTATTCACGCGCATTACGAACTTACCCCGAGTGGTGAGGCAGCATTGGTTCGACTAAGAGAGGCAATGAAGCCTGGTTTTGAGCAGTTTGAAGACGATTTCGATCTAAGCCAGCTGGCCGCTGCGGTGAAGGTTTTGCAGACCTACCGTCATCGTCTTGAGTGCATCAAACTCAAAGACTAACTCTGTTTATCAGGCTCGTGAGCGTGTAAGATAGAGCGCACTTAATTTCCTCATTGCCACGTCATAAGTTAACGTCATGAGCTATCAGGTTCTTGCCAGAAAATGGCGACCTACAAACTTCAAACAAATGGTAGGCCAGGAGCATGTTCTGCAAGCTCTTGTGCATGCGTTGGATTCTCAGCGTTTGCACCACGCGTATCTTTTCACCGGGACTCGAGGTGTTGGTAAAACCACCATCGCGCGTATTCTCGCCCGATGTTTGAGTTGTGACAAAGGGATTACTTCTGAGCCGTGTGGTCAGTGCAGTGCTTGCATGTCGATTGAGCAGGGTCGTTATGTCGACCTGATAGAGATCGATGCCGCGTCGCGCACCAAAGTAGAAGACATGCGCGAACTCCTTGAAAATGTCCAATATGCGCCAACGCAAGGGCGTTTTAAGATCTACCTGATAGACGAAGTACACATGCTTTCTGGGCACAGTTTTAATGCCTTGCTTAAAACGCTTGAAGAGCCGCCAGAGCATGTAAAGTTTCTGTTCGCAACGACCGACCCACAAAAGCTACCAATAACGATTCTCTCACGCTGCCTTCAGTTTAACCTGAAGAATATGACTCCGGAGAAGATCGTCAGTCACCTTAAATTTGTGCTTTCTCAAGAGCAGGTTCAGTCAGAAGAGGCTGCTTTGTGGGCGCTTGCTCGCGGCGCTGATGGCAGTATGCGAGACGCGTTGAGTCTTACTGATCAGGCCATTGCATATACGCAAGGAGACCTCCAGGAAGCGCCGGTCAGCGCGATGCTGGGTACCGTTGATCAGAAAAAGGTCTACCGACTTTTGAATATGCTTGTCGCACGTGACCCAAAAGCGTTACTGAATGTGGTGTCAGATTTGGCTGAGTTCGCCCCAGATTATGCGGCTGTACTAGAAATTATCGTTTCTGTTTTTCATCGTGTTGCGGTTGAGCAAGCTGTGCCGGGCGTGACGGACAATAGTCAAGGCGATCAGGAACGTATCAGTTTTTATGCGCAAAATCTCAGCGCTGAAGATGTGCAGCTTTACTATCAGATTGCACTTACCTCTCGTAAAGACTTGGCTATCTCACCGGATGCTAAGGCGGGATTTGAAATGGCGCTGTTGCGTATGATGGCGTTTCAAATGCAGGCGCCGGAAAAGGAAGTGGCTCAAGTTCTAGCGCCAGAAGTGGATGCCGAACATACGCATGCTGAGCCTCTAGCACGTGATGATGATCAAGAGCCTTTAGCGCGTAGCAGTGATCAAGAGCCTTCAGCGAGTAGTAATAATCAAGAGCCTTCAGCGAGTAGTAGTAATCAAGAATACTCCGAGTCCCCTGAGAACAGTGAGCCTCCCGAAATACATCAATATCAAGTGGCTGGGGAATTCCCGCAGTCCCTAGAACAAATTGATAGCGAAGGGGCGGGTATAGATTTAAGCCGGCAAGATACGGCTGAAGTAACGCCTACCACAGACCAAGCCTCTTTTTCTAAGCGAGATTCGTCGTCTCTCGCTGGCGTCGCAGCTCCAGTTGAGCAGCCCGGGGATTCCGCTCCAAACGTCGGTGAGTTAGACGCTCAAAAAAAAACTCCTGAATTAGCTGCAGAGCCAACATCAGCATCAAAAGCGGAAGCATTGAATGCGGGCAATGCTGTGGCCGTTGATAAGCCTGATGCCGTTAGTCAAGATTTAAGTGAGTTAGATTGGCCGCGACAGGCGCTTCGACTTGGTCTCACCGGGATGACGCAAAACCTGTTGATGAATATGGTAAAACAAGTGGGCGAGCAAGGGCTTATAATGAGCGTAGAGTCGGGCCATTATCGCTTGCTGAATGATTCACACAAGAAAAAAATCAAATTGGCTTTAAAGGAAGCCGATTTGTGGGACGGGCCGGTTGAGTTTATTGAAGGGCTCGATGGTTCGCAGGAAACGCCGGCAATGTGGCGGGAACGGATGCGTGAAGAGCGTTTGGTCGAGGCAAAACAGAGCTTGTTTGCAGACCCTAATGTACAACAGTTAATTGCTGAGTTTGATGGACGCTTGATTGAAGAGAGCGTCGTATCGCTTAGCCCCATTGAATAGGAGTCAAATATGTTCGGTGGCAAAAATATGGGCGACATCATGAAACAAGCCCAAAAAATGCAAGAAGAGCTTCAAAAGCAGCAGGAAAACATTGCTAACGAAGAGGTTACTGGCGAGTCTGGCGCAGGCTTGGTGAAAATTACGATGAATGGTCGTCATGATGTTAAAAATGTCGAGCTTGATTCATCTGTGATGACAGAAGATAAGGAGTTTCTGGAAGACCTTCTTGCCGCGGCTGTGAACGATGCGGTCAGAAAGGTCGAAGAAAAAAATCAAAAAGCAATGTCAGGTCTCGCTTCAGGCATGGGCATGCCGCCTGGCTTCAAGATGCCTTTCTAGAACATGTTGAGTATCAGCACAGTATGAGATTTGGACCGGTTATAGATGAGCTTATTGAAGCACTTAGAGTGCTTCCTGGTGTTGGTCAAAAAACAGCGCAGCGTATGGCGCTAGACCTTCTGGAGCGAAAGCGAGAGGGGGGGATGCGCTTATCCTCTGCCTTGGCTCAGGCAATGGAGCATGTAAAGCGTTGTCATACGTGTCGAAATCTTACAGAGGCAGAGAGCTGTGCGCTATGCAGTGATAGCCGTCGTGATGACACGATCCTGTGTGTTGTTGAATCGCCAAGTGATTTGTTAGCCATAGAGTTATCCCGGCAGTTCCCGGGCAAGTACTTTGTCCTAAGTGGTAGTTTGTCGCCTATCGATGGGCGAGGCCCTGATCAGGTAGGTATTCCTTTGCTTATTGATCAAGTTAACGGGCGGCCTATCAAGGAGCTTATTTTGGCAACAAACCCTACCGTAGAGGGGGAGGCAACAGCCCACTTTATTTCTGAAATCTTTCGAGAGAAAGACGTACTGATTACGCGACTGGCGCATGGCATTCCCTTAGGTGGGGAGCTAGGCTTTGTCGATGGTGGCACTTTAGGGCATGCTTTTTCTGGTCGGAAACCTGTATAAAAATGACAACCACTACCTCGGTCGATATCGACTCGATCCCATATATCTGGATAGATACAGATAGTCGTTTAGAGCAATGTGTAAACCGCTGGGTAAAAGAACCCTATTTGATTTTCGATACGGAGTTTGAGCGCAGTAACACATATTTCGCGAAAGCTGGTTTGATTCAGGTTGCTGCGTCGGGCAAAACCTATTTGATTGATCCTCTCGCTGTATCAACTTTGAAGCCTCTGGCGTCAGTACTTTCTAGTCCTGATATCGTTATTGTGTTGCATTCCATGAGTGAGGATATCGATCTTTTAGGTCATATCTGTGATTGCTCGATACGTAATGTCTTCGATAGTCAGATCGCGACAGCCTTTCTAGGGAAGGGTATCTCTGTCGGCTACCAACGTTTAGTCGATTTGATGCTTGGTGTTGCCTTAGATAAAGGCGAAACGAGATCTGATTGGCTGGCGAGACCGTTGACGAAAAAACAGCTGCATTACGCTGCGGCTGACGTGCATTACCTGGAAGACATTTATCTTAAGCTCCGTGATCAGCTTACTTCCTCCCCATGGTTTGGCGCTGTTGAAGAAGAGTGTGCGCGTCAGGTTGCGACGATTGAATCGATGGGGGGGCATCCCGAACTAGCTTACTTGAAGCTGCGTGGTGCTTGGGATCTTCCCGTCGAGCGGCAATATGTTTTGCAGCAATTGACAGAGTGGCGGGATGTGAGAGCCGTCGAACATAATATCCCCAAGAGCTGGGTATTTAGTGATGCGCAGTTAATAGAGGCGGCGAGAACGTCTCCGACAACTCAGGGAGAGTTGTTCAAGCTGCCGAAAGCAAAGCCGAAGTCGATTAAGCGTTATGGCTCCGAGTTACTGAGCTTGCTCAAAGAATGTGAGGTAAGCGTGCCCGCGGATTTTTGTGTCGTTGAGCGGCCAATCAAAGGTAAAGAGCTTGAGTTCTATAAGAAGATTAAAAAGCTTGTAGCGGACGCTGCTCAGGGCGCGGGTTTAGATCCCCAGTTGATCGCCGGTAGAAAGCAAATGGAAGCTTGGGTTATCCACTTTTGGCGGGAGAAACATAAGGATATGCCAGAATTGTTATCTGGTTGGAGAGGGCCTTTGCTCGAAGACCCGCTCCGACGTCTAGTCGCCGCTTCTATATCTTAAGAGAGTTTGAAAATGACAGGGTATACCAACGCAAACAAGCGTTTTTGCAGTATTTATAAGAGTAGCAAAAAGGCAGAGATGTACTTGTATGTCGATCGCTCGCAGGATGTAAGCAAGCTGCCTGAGGGCTTGATGCTGGCTTTTGGGTCTCCCACAAAAGTAATGGATATTGTTTTGACGCCCGAGAAAAAACTCGCGCGCGCAGATTCAGAAAAAGTGTTGGCTGCGATCGAGGAGCAGAGTTTTTATCTTCAGATGCCGCCGACAGATCAGGATGCGGATGCAAATCTGGCAATGGCACCGCGAGATGCGTTAAATGGCTGATGCCAAAGTACCATTTTGGGAGCTTAAAACGCTCGCTGAAATGAGCGTTGGCGAGTGGGAATCTCTCTGTGACGGTTGTGCAAAGTGTTGCTTGCACAAGTTGCAGGACGAAGAGACGGATGAAATTTTTTATACATCTGTCGCGTGTGAGAAGCTTGATCTCGATACGTGTCGCTGTTCTGTTTACGAACAACGACTACATTATGTGCCTGACTGTCTTGACCTAACGCAGGGGAATCTGGATGAGCTGAGTTGGCTGCCCAGTTCTTGCGCTTATCGCATTGTTGCTGAGGGGCGCAGGTTGCCAGATTGGCATCATCTGGTTTCTGGTGATTTTAAAAGCATCCACAAGGCGGGTATGTCTGTCGTAGGTCGTGTTGTTTCTGAAACTGAAGTTCCTGCGCAAGAGTTGGAGCTTTATATTATCGACGAGTTTAAAACGGAAAACTGATTGTGGCTTTATTGTCTTCTTATACTATTGCCTGGCTCATTTATCTTCTCTCCGCCGTTGGGGCGATGATCGTCTTTTGGCGCTTAACTCGAAACCTCAAGTGGCGCCGCACGAGACGCGTCCTTAGGATTGTGGTTGCAGTGACTTTGCTGACGCCCATGAATATTGTCTCGGGAGGCTTTTGGCTCGCACCAGCATTTTTGGTCGCAGCCTATGCCTTGGCGCAATCTCACATGGAAATCGTGCAGCAGGCACTTACTGTTATGGCGGGCGCTGTAGGGGTGATGGTCGTTGTTGTCTTGCTTGAGTCGGTAGGTCGGCGCCTGCTCGGTTTGAGGTATGGGGAATGATAAAGCCTGGGGTGTATCAGCACTATAAAGGTCAGCGTTACGAAGTACTTGGTTTAGCGCATCATAGCGAGACAGAAGAGGAGCTTGTTGTGTATCGAGCTTTATATGGAGAGCATGGTTTGTGGGTTCGCCCTTACCGTATGTTTGTTGAGGAGGTGTCTATAAATGGTGAGCTTCTTCCAAGGTTTCGTTTCCTCGATCAAAACTCTATTTAAAACAGTTATCTATACTGTTTTTTTCAAGTAAGTCGTTCAGACTTTCGTTGTTGTTATTGAATTTTCTGCTATACCTAAACGTACTTAGTCAAAAAAGTTTTTGCTTTTGCATGGAAGTCTTTCAGGGTGGCATGAATGGTACGCACGCTTGGTAGTTTCGTTCGTTTGAGTTTGAGCGCGCATGCTCTTGTTTTTCTCATTTCCTTTTCGGTAAGTGCGCTGAGCTTTGCTGAAGAAACCAGCGCTCCTGATGTTCGGCTCGTTATCGACATATCGGGCAGTATGAAGAAAAACGATCCCCAGAATTTACGTATTCCCGCGGTGAATTTGTTGACCGAGCTGGTGCCTGATGGCAGCGAGGCGGGTGTCTGGACTTTCGGTCAATGGGTCAACAATCTTGTGCGCTTTCAAGTCGTTGATGACGCATGGCGCGCGATGGCGAAAGAGAAAGCAAAAGAGATCAATTCTGTCGCTTTGCGGACCAATATCGGTGCTGCGCTCGAAAAGGCCTCAGAGAATCTCGAAGCAGGGCAACAATACCCGAACACGCATTTTATTCTATTGACGGATGGTATGGTCGATATCGACAAGGAGCCTGCGAAAAATACAGCCGAGCGTGAGCGTATTCTTGGCCCTGTGCTAGCGCGTATAGCGCAAACAGGCGCTCATGTGCACACGGTTTCTCTGTCAAAAAATGCAGATAAGCCGCTGATGGATAAATTGGCGATTGGTTCGGGTGGGCAGTCTGCTCTGGCTGAAAGCTCTGATGATTTAAGTCGTGTTTTTCTACAGGCCTTTGACCAAGCGGTTCCGCAGGAGCAAGTGCCGATCGAAGGGAACGCCTTCGTAATCGATTCTAGTATTGAGGAGTTTACTGCGCTTGTTTTCAAAAAAGAGGGTGCGAAACCTGTGCGCCTTGTTTCTCCCGATCTTGAAACCATTGAGCCGAGCAGTGGCCGAGAAGATGTGCACTGGTATAGCGATGCAGGGTATGAGTTGATTACGGTCTCTCAACCTGACGAGGGCGAATGGGTGATTGATGCGGAGGTTGATCCCGATAGTCGAGTGACGATAGTCAGTAATCTGCAAATGGACGTGACATCATTGCCAAGTAATATTTTTGCTGGGGATGTTTTAGATGTTAAAGCAGGCTTTTTAAATGAAGGTGAGTTGATTGAAGATGAGGATTTTCTGTCGATTCTTGAAGTAGACCTTGTGGTAACCAATGAAGAAGGTAAGTCGGGTAAGCGGGCAATGGCGACAGCCGGCGATGGCGTTTTCTCTGAAACTATTTCTAAGCTAAAGACTGAGGGTGCGTACAGAATTGCTGTCGACGTAGACGGGAAGACATTCAAGCGTCGCTTTGAGCAGGTTGTCAATCTTCGTCCTCCATTCGATTTTGAATTGTCGGCGAAGGGCGGTGAGCAGCCTCAACATCAATTGGTTGTTACTGCGCTGACCGATGATATCGACATTGATGGGACCAGTGTTTTTGCGAAAGTGAAGGCGCCGGATGGTACGAGCCTCATAAAAGCAGTTGAGCAAGTCAAAGGAACGAAACAGTGGCGTTTAGCTGTTACTCCGGAAGCGGGCGATGGTACCTATAAGGTCGCGGTGAAAGTGAAGGGTAGAAAGACTGCTGGAGAGGATGTAAATCTTTCGCCTAAAGTCTTCGAGGTGGAGTTTCCTATTCCTTTGGGTGAGGCGAACATGATTGTCGCAGTTGAGGAAGAGGCGGCTGAGCCTGTAGAGGGTTTAGATGAGCCTGCTGAGCCTGAACCAGCGTTGGAGGAGAGCATAGCTCCTAATTTGGCTGAGAGTAACGTTGAGCCTGAGTTGGTGCCGGAGGAGGAGCTTGAGCCCGAGGAATCGGGAGTCGATTATGTCCTGTGGGGATCGATAGCTGGTGGTGTTGCATCCCTTTTAGCTTTGTTGGGAACAGTTTTTTACTTCCTAAGAAAGAAAAAAGCGGCTCAAGAGCCTGACGACGAGGTGATCAATGACTCCATCATGGATCAGCTAAACGACACTTCAATTGAAGATGTTGACTTTGATGCGGAGCCAGAGCCAGAACCAGAACCAGAGCCAGAACCAGAACCAGAACCAGAGCCAGAGCCAGAGCCAGAGCCAGAACCAGAGCCAGAACCAGAGCCAGAACCAGAGCCAGA
>NZ_LWFT01001204.1:0-673 GCF_001635105.1 Oleiphilus sp. HI0079 | reverse complement strand
TTGCTTGATCGCTAGTGAGCGTTATCTAACTGAAAATGGTTTGGATCAACAGACCTTCGTCAACCAAGCGCTGCTTGGAGAAAATACTTTGCTAACACTAAACGAAAACCTGGAGGACTGGGGGCAGATTTTCCCAAACATTGTCGCTAAAGAGCGCATTGTGTGCGACTCATACTTCGCTGCCTTGCGCGCCGCAGAAGAAGGCTTGGGGATTTGCGTAGGGTTAACGCCCATCATTAATCATTGGCTTAAGACACGGCGCGTTGTAAAACTAAACGCGGACCCTATTGAAGCCGAGCTAGCTTATTGGCTGGTTTCGAAGAAAACATCCGAAGAGCTTCCCAGTTTAGATGCTCTTTATAAATGGGCGCATACCTTATTCGCACAGCTAAAGTAATGCAGCCACTTTACTGACGGGCCTTCGCTTTCTGCAGCCTGCTGGCTTTTTCGCTCAAAGCGCTGCGCTGGCAATCGACATTAGAGTCTTTTCAAAAAAAACACACAACTTCGCCATTTATTCGTTATAGTCTGCGCGTTACAAGGCCCTATCTTCTTATTTTATTGTTTTGGCAGAGCGTATGAGCGAAGAGCAACCGAACAACCCCTTGCATGGAATCACCTTGGAAATGATGGTGACCAGACTTCAAGAACACTATCAATGGGAAGGTCTAGC
>NZ_LWFT01001203.1:0-751 GCF_001635105.1 Oleiphilus sp. HI0079 | reverse complement strand
GGGCGATTTGTTTGAAGGCCTCTACCATAGCCAGCAGCAAAACCTGAAAGCCAGAGATCGTTTAAGTCGAATGATTAATCGGGTTCGCTCATCGGCTAACGCACTAAGAGATGGCGTGGTGATGACCAATGCCATAGGTCAGCTGGATTGGTGGAATGACGCGGCAACGCGACTATTTGGTTTTGATGAAAAAAAAGATCAGGCGCAACTTATTACCAACCTGTTTCGAGACCCCGAGTTCATTGCCTACTTTGAACAGAAACAGTACGACGACCCTCTAGAGATTAACTCCCCAACCGATCCAAACCTGATACTGAGAATACATATTACGCTTTTCGGTGAAGATGAGCGCCTTATGTTGGCTCAGGACATCACGCGGCTTCATCATCTCGAGCAAATGCGCAAAGATTTTGTGAGTAATGTTTCGCATGAGATGCGCACGCCTTTGACCGTTATACGAGGTTACGTCGAAACCATGCTAGATAGTCCAGATGCACCTAGTCGCTGGCAGCGAGCATTGCGCTCTATGGAGGGCCAGACGCAACGTCTTGAAGCGATTATTAGTGACCTGATGTTACTTGAAAAATACGAATCGAAAGACGGTTCGGACATGGAAGGCGAAGTAGACATGTCGGCGCTAATTCAGAGTGTCTGCAAAGATGCCGAGCTCTACAGTGGTGATCGTAAACATTCCATTCGCATTGAGCTTGATAGTCTCTCAACTGTGTGGGGCATTGAGAGTCAGTTGCGT
>NZ_LWFT01001202.1:0-907 GCF_001635105.1 Oleiphilus sp. HI0079 | reverse complement strand
TTGATGCGATTGCGCGCGAAGTGTCTGAGCAGCTAGAGCTGGGTGGTTTTAACGGGGAGGGCGAAGGCAATCGCGATGAACGCCAAGAATCAGAGGTTGCATCGATTGAAAGCGACGCGTCTAGCGACCATGACGATCTCTTGGGGGCCACGAAAGATCAGTAGCAACTGATTCGCACATCTATTTCTCTAGTCCGGTTATGTGGCGTATTTTGTCGATGCTTTCTTGGTATTCTGACGCGAGCTCCGAATCGGCCACTATGCCTCCTCCCGCCCAACAATATAGCGTGTTATTCAGTACTTCTGCAGTTCGTATCAGGATGTTAGAGTCGAAGTTACCACGATAATCCCAATAAAAAACAGATCCGCAGTAGTAGCGACGCGGGTGCACCTCAAGCTCATCGATAATTTCCATTGCTCTCTTTTTGGGCGCGCCGGTGATCGAACCGCCCGGGAAAACGGCGCAAAACGCCTCAAACTCCGATATGCCGCTACTGAGTGAAGAGGATATTGTGCTGACGAGATGGTGAACGTTCTCATAGCTTTCTATTTCAAAAAGCTTGGGCACTTTTACGCTATTAAGCTCAGAAACCTTGCTCATGTCGTTGCGAAGCAAGTCGACGATCATTAGATTCTCCGCTCTATTTTTCGCGTTTAGCAGTAACGCTCGCTCGCAATCGGTGATTTCGCCGTTGCTTTTAACTGTACCTTTTATAGGTTTGCTGACTAACTGCCGGTGATTACTTTCGATAAACTTCTCTGGCGAGAAAGAAAGTAGATAATTATCTCGGCTTATTTGAATAAAAGCGCAATAGTTTGCTTGTGAGTTATCTACTCCGTTAAAAAAAATATCGATTAGATCCATCTTGCTTACGTCGCACGGTGCTTCAAATCGCTGGGTTAGGTTT
>NZ_LWFT01001201.1:0-808 GCF_001635105.1 Oleiphilus sp. HI0079 | reverse complement strand
CCGGCTTCGTATCACCAGGAAATACAACGAATAATACATTTTGATCCCAAGCTTCTTTAAAGCGCTCAATCGTGAACGTTAAGTTTCCTTTCGATGGATCCGCAATAAAAACACGATCATTCTCCACCGTCTTTACGACAACGAAATGCTTGTAACCCGCGTACTGAATTGGAACGATCGCTGGGTGATCCAAGTCGATTAGGTCTTGCATCTCCGCTTTAAAGCCACCAGCAGGAAAACCTAAGGCCGTAACGAGGCGCTTCATGTCCAACATCGAGAAACCACGGCGCTCTACAATTCGCTCGTTCTCACCGTAATGAAGTAAGCCCTCCATCACTTGGCGCTCTTGAAAGTTTCGCCCAAGATAATGCTGAAGGATCGTCGTAAGGGCTGCAGAGCCGCAACTATAATCGTATGCTTGGCGAACGATGTTGCGGAACTTGATTTCTGAATAAGGCTCTACCTCCGCGGAATAAAACAACTCGGGCCTATCTAGGTCAAAGTCGTAATACACGACGCCTTGCTCATGCGGCTCAATCTCCTTGAATCCGTAAAGCAAGTTAAGAAATAGTATCGATGCTGTAGTAACCAGAACCATTTTATTATTCCGGGTGTAATCCCATTCGACCACGCAGCCGCACACTACGTGTCAGTCTCATTATTCTTGATGCGAACGATACCGCAATTGGCTGTTTTTTAAAGATAACCAGTGCTCAATCTATAGGGGCACAACAAAAAACGGGAGCCTACTAAGCTCCCGTCAACGCTATTTAGAATGACTTACATTCGCTCAACGATTGCGCTTTCC
>NZ_LWFT01001200.1:0-656 GCF_001635105.1 Oleiphilus sp. HI0079 | reverse complement strand
AATAAGAACCTGGTGGTTTTGGCTTACTTGGGCAAGATACAGGCGTGACGAGATTTCTTTTGCTTGAAGCGACTTCGTGAAGTGCTCAAGCGTTTTTTGGGTGCGTAATCTGGCTTTGGTTTTATCGACCACCGGATGCGGCGCATTCAATACCCAAATAGAAAGCAGGTTCTGATGCGCTGGCATCTCAAGGAACGATGAGAGCACGTCAATGCGCTCATCATAGGCGGGTAGAACAAATAACTCTTTTACTCCCTGCCCTATCTGCGACAAGGCAGAATCACTCCGCCATAGTTCTTGAGCCTCTGGTTCGGCATAGCGCTCTAGGTAATGCTGACGAACAGAAAGCGTTGACACGCGCGCCCTAGCCTCTTCTCGACATCGTATATCAGACTCAGGAAAACTGCTTTGCTAAACTGTCAACGAGGCCGCTTCGCAATGCCTCAAGCCTGGTCACCTCATAGGGCGTCGCTGCAAATTTTCCCCAAACAGGCGCAGGCCATGCATGATCTATCTTAAAACGAACAACATGGTGAATGTGCAGTTGTGCAACCACATTGCCAAGCGCGGCAATATTCAATTTGTCGCCATCAAAGCGTTCCATCAGATGCGTTGACAGCACATTACTCTCTTTGTCCAGTTGCGCTCGCTGCGCG
>NZ_LWFT01001199.1:0-608 GCF_001635105.1 Oleiphilus sp. HI0079 | reverse complement strand
AGCAACGCGATGAAGTTTTTAATCGCTGGATGTCGGTTAAGTTTGAACATCAAGTGAACTACAACACGATCATCTGGATTGCCCTAATCGCGCTAGCCATAATCTGTTTCGTCGTTTGCTGGAACAGAGTACTTGAAAGGCAAATTCGAGAGCGAACCTCGGAGTTACAACATCAAGCCCATAACGATTCATTAACCAACCTCCCCAATCGTCTGCGCTGCCTTGAGTATTTGGACGAGCTGCGCGCTCAGGCGCAAGAGGAAAACAGCCGCTTCGCTGTCATGTTCATTGACCTGGATGACTTCAAAAGCATCAATGATTCAATGGGACACGAAGCCGGAGATGCACTATTGATTGACGCAGCGATCCGCCTCAAGTCAGTACTCCATAGTGATGACTTTGTCGGTCGTTTAGGAGGTGATGAATTTGTTGTGTTCGTCAAAGAAAAAGGGCGCGAGGGCAACTTTAGCCGAGTCGCCGATAAGATACTTCTCGAATTTAAAAACTCGTTCAATATCGAGAACCGACGCTTAAAAGTATCCGCAAGTATTGGTATTTCTATTTATCCGGATAATGGACAAACATCCTCTGTTCTGCTCAGTAACGCC
>NZ_LWFT01001198.1:0-1120 GCF_001635105.1 Oleiphilus sp. HI0079 | reverse complement strand
ATCCATTTTGTCGCTGACGACTTTACCGCTGATGGTACGAGCTGTGTTATTTGCCACTTCACTCATAATCACTCACCTGCCTTCTGCGTCAATACTGTTTTGATACGAGCAATATCTTTTCGGTTTTGAGCTACAAGATGCGATTGGTTGAGCTGACCAGTCGACTTACGAAGGCGTAAGTTAAACTGCTCTTTTAATGCTTCTTCCAACGCTGTATTCAGCTCTTCAACAGACTTATCGCGTAATTCACTTGCTTTCATTACATCACCGTCCTTTCAACAAAGGTTGTTGGAACAGGCAACTTAGCAGCAGCTAGCGCGAAAGCTTCGCGTGCCAATTCTTCTGACACACCTTCAATCTCGTATAGCACTCGGCCCGGTTGAATTTGGCAAACCCAATACTCAACGTTACCTTTACCCTTACCTTGACGAACTTCCAAAGGCTTTTGCGTAATCGGCTTGTCAGGAAAAATTCGAATCCAGATCTTTCCGCCACGCTTAACTTTACGTGTAATCGTACGACGAGCCGCCTCAATTTGGCGTGCCGTGATACGACCACGACCAGTCGCTTTCAAACCGTACTCACCGAAGCTGATTTTACTACCGCGTTGAGCAAGGCCACGATTACGACCCTTTTGTACTTTTCTAAATTTGGTACGTTTTGGCTGTAACATCTCTCGGCCCCTTACTTAGCAGACTTCTTGCGAGCAGAATTCTTTTCTTCGCGTACCTGTTCGATACCGCCAAGAATCTCGCCCTTGAAGATCCATACTTTTACACCAATGATGCCGTACGTTGTGCTCGCTTCATGCGTAGCATAATCAACGTCTGCTCGAAGTGTGTGCAACGGCACACGACCTTCTCGATACCACTCTGAACGAGCGATTGCTAACGCTGAGCATAACGACGGTCTTGATGTTGATGATCTTAGCGTATCGACAGTTTTTGTTGATGAAGGTCCAACTATGAAGCGTATCCGTCCGCGTGCAAAAGGACGAGCTGATCGTATCTTTAAGCGCACCTGTCATATCACGGTCAAAGTGGCCGATAACTAGGAGATACTCAGATGGGTCAGAAAGTACATCCTAATGGTATCAGACTGGGTATTGTGAAAGACCACA
>NZ_LWFT01001197.1:0-945 GCF_001635105.1 Oleiphilus sp. HI0079 | reverse complement strand
GCCTTCCTGTTGATTGCGCTTGGCGTATTTCTCTTTCTAACGCAACCACAGCAACCACCCAAAGTCGAAAACTGAGAATAGACAGCACGTCGCCTTCATCTCATTTGGAGGCGACGTCAGCTATGACTTTAGTGGCGCGACAATCCCTTCCAAACCTTCAATCTTGATCTCGAGCGTCATTTCTAAAAGCTGCCCAAACTTGCCATTGGGAAAGCCTTTCTTACGAAACCAGAGCAAGTACTCTTCAGGCAGATCAATTAAACGCCGACCGCTGTACTTGCCAAATGGCATCTTCATATTGGCAATATCGAGCAAATACTCGTGACTGGGTTCCATACGCTTTTTCGCTACCCTTCATCAAACAAGGTCAAAAATTCTCCATAACCCTGAGCATCCATCTCGGCTTTTGGAACAAAGCGCATCGCCGCCGAGTTAATACAATACCGCATGCCAGTCGGCTCTGGACCATCTGGAAAAACATGTCCGAGATGGGAGTCAGCCTCTTTACTTCGCACCTCTACCCGTCGCATAAAGAGCTTGGTATCTTCCTTTTCAACGATTTGTTCGATTTTAATCGGCTGATAAAAGGCTGGCCAACCAGAGCCCGAATCGTATTTATGCGTTGAACTAAACAAAGGCTCCCCCGAGACGACATCAACATAAATGCCTTCTTCCTTATGATCCCAGTACTCGTTATCGAAAGCGCGCTCGGTCGCATCACACTGCGTGACCTTGTATTGCAGTTCACTCAATTCTTGTTTCAGCTTATCGTCGCTCATATTCGTGCTCACCCGTTATCCGTATGCATTAGGTATTGATAATGACTCTCATGGCCTGAAGTTCCAGCCCGGTTCTATCAATATACGACAAGCCCTGCTCTTTTTGATTCCTTAAAAAGCTAATTTCTTCTTCACGTATCAAGGGATTCTTTTGTTGCAGGCTGTG
>NZ_LWFT01001196.1:0-1459 GCF_001635105.1 Oleiphilus sp. HI0079 | reverse complement strand
TTTCATTGCTTCTTCGTCGTCCACCGGGCCGAGAAGCATATCCTGGTGACGTATTCTACTTGCACTCGCGCCTTCTTGAGCGAGCGTCTCGCGTTAGCGAAGAGTACGTAGAACAGTTTACTAATGGTGCTGTTAAAGGCCAGACAGGTTCTTTGACCGCTCTCCCGATCATCGAGACACAAGGTGGTGACGTTTCAGCGTTCGTTCCGACAAACGTAATTTCGATTACCGATGGTCAGATCTTCTTGGAAACAAACCTGTTTAACGCCGGTGTTCGTCCAGCGATGAACGCAGGTATTTCTGTATCTCGTGTAGGCGGTGCAGCTCAGACTAAGATCATCAAAAAGCTTGGTGGTAGTGTGCGTCTAGCGCTTGCTCAGTATCGTGAACTTGCAGCATTTGCTCAGTTCGCTTCGGATCTTGATGAGGCGACTCGTAAGCAGCTTGAGCATGGTCAGCGTGTTACAGAGTTAATGAAACAGAAGCAGTACGCTCCACAAAGTGTTGCTGAGATGGGTGTAGTTTTATACGCAGCCAATGAAGGTTTCCTTGACGATGTTCCAGTGAATAAAGTGGTTGATTTCGAAGCGGCAATGCTTTCTTACATGAATGCGGAGCAAGCGGATCTTATGGCTAAGATCAACGAAAAGGGCGACTACAACGATGATATCGCTAGCGGTATCAAGAGTGCATTGGAGACATTTAAGTCTACCCAAACTTGGTAATTAAAGGGGTTCGCCCCTTTAATCGAGTTTTTTTAAACGAGACTTTAAAGGCAACTAACAATGGCCGTTGGTAAAGAAATACGAAATCAGATCTCAAGCGTTAAAAGCACGCAAAAGATTACGAGCGCTATGCAAATGGTAGCAGCGAGTAAGATGCGTAAAGCGCAAGAGCGTATGAGCCAGGGTAAACCATATGCAGATAAGATCCGCTCTGTGGTTAGTCATTTGGCAAATGCGAATCCAGAATATAATCACTTATATTTGCAAGATCGTGATGTAAAACGTGTCGGCTATATTGTTGTATCAACAGACCGCGGTTTGTGTGGTGGTTTGAACGTTAACTTGTTCAAACGTGCACTGGCCGACATGAAAGAATGGGATGCTAAAGAGGTCTCGGTGGATGTTTGTGCCATCGGTTCCAAGGCTATCTCATTTTTTAAGAACTACGGTGGCAATGTCGTCGCTGCATTGAGTCATCTTGGCGATGAGCCTTCAGCACATGAGCTGATTGGTTCTGTGAAGGTGATGCTAGATGCGTTTGATAAAGGCGAGATTGATCGACTGTATGTTGTTTACAACAAGTTCGTCACGACCATGACGCAAGAACCGGGAGTACATCAACTCCTTTCTCTAGCATCTTCAGAAGAACACGAGCTTCAACATCATTCTGACTACATATACGAACCAGACGCGAACGATTTTCTTGATGGTTTGTTGACTCGTTATGTCGAATC
>NZ_LWFT01001195.1:0-997 GCF_001635105.1 Oleiphilus sp. HI0079 | reverse complement strand
TCATGAGGTAGGGGAGGCGTTTTACTTGTCGTGTGGGAAAGGTGCGTGAGAGCAGCCAAGCGCCGCCGGGCGGCAAGGCTGTTTTGAATTCTGCAGCAAGGCGTCTGCCCATGCGATTCGACTTGGCCGAACCAACCCAACGCATGTGGTGAACGAGATACAGCCCGAAGTCGTTAAACGCGTGGTCGATAAAGCGGACTAGAAAATGATGCGCTGGATCATTGGGAACAATTGAATGGCCCTCATGTTCGGCCTCCATGCGGAGCAATATACTGCTACTGTCGTATTCAAATGTGCGTTTGTCGTATGAAAAGTAGGGCAGTAAAGGGTATTCATCAAAGGCGTCTTCCACTACCGGATAGCGAATCACCTCGCCAAGCCTTTTGGCCGTTTCAAGACGGAGCATTAGGCGCGCGTTTTCGAAGTGCGTTCCTTGCGCAGGAAGGCGTCGATAAGCGATGCCTTTGTACTGCAATGCCGCTTCAAGCTTTAACGCATAGGGTGACAGGCGTGAACCCCAAAGAACTGGTACGGACATGTTTTACTACTCTATTTACGCTTAAAGTAACTCCGTTTTTTGTCGAAGTTTCGCGAGCCGGTAAGCCCATATATCAAAGATAATTATCGCCATTTGAAAATGCGCATATTTGGCTTAGTTGTGTATAAGTGAGCTGGCTTTGTTGGTGCCATTCATTAAACGCGGCTTGTATGAGCTTCATCTCTTTTTGCGAGCTCGGCTCTGCTTTAATGTCGAGGCCTGCGCTTTGGAGCGCGAGAATAACATCGCGACTCAGTACGAAGCTGTCTTTGCCCATCATGCGCAAAAAGTATTGGCCTGTGTTGCCGCCAAGTCTTGATCCACGTTTTTTGAGCGTCGCCATTAGACCGATTTGGTCGTCGGTAGGCCAGTTCGCAATGAGCTGGGCAATGCCTTTATCGGTAAAGCGCAGGTCATATACAAACGATACATTGTCGCGTAACGCTTTTATTTTTTGAC